>JAAEQP010001105.1 GCA_024231375.1 bacterium
CTCACGCACTTGGCCACGAACGGCGCAGGCGTCATCCACGACTGGGAATTCGCCTACCAGGGCCATTCCAGCGAAGACGTGCGCACCAATGTGGCAGCCGGCACCTTCGGCATCTGGGAAGAGACGGGGTTCTACATCAATCTGGCCGTGCGGGTGGGCGCATACCGTGGCTTGGGATACGGCGCCTCGGTAGCGGAACTCATACACCGCGAAGGTCTCGACATCCCGTCCCGTGAGCAACTCGCCGAGGACATTGCCCAAGCAGGCGACGACTTGAGCAAAGCCGCCGCCGCGGCCGATCTGCTCCGCGGCATCGATGAGGCGAAGCTCGAAACCGGTTGGCTCGATGTCCCGCATCCATTCAAGGACCACAGCCTGCTCGGCCTGGCCGGCGCGCACGGGCTCCCCCTCACCGTGCATCCCATGATCGGCCACGACATCATCTACACCCATCCCTTCAACGACTGCGCCGCCATCGGCCGTGCCGCCGAACGGGACTTCCTGCATTACGCGGGCGCGGTCGAGAATCTCGAAGGAGGTGTGTACCTCTCCGTCGGGTCCGCCATCATGTCGCCCATGGTCTTCGAGAAATCCCTGTCCATGGCGCGGAACCTCGTCCTGCAACGCGGCGGCACGTTGGACGACTTCCTCATTGTGGTGGTCGACATCGTTCCTTCCCAATGGGACTGGTCCAAAGGCGAACCCGGCTGGGACACCCCCGAATTCTACGTGCGGTTCAACAAGACCTTCTCACGGATGGGCGGGCAATTCCGCTATATCTGCGCCGATAACCGGGATTTCATCCTGGCGCTGGCGAAGCGGCTGGACTGAAAAGGGGACTGTACCAAGCGACTCCGCCTGCGGCGGACGAGACGGACTGTGGAGCCGCTTGACTATACCTGGCCCCGCCATGACACAATCTGCTGGAGGTATCTAGCATGAGGGCACATGTCGCGGCAACGCTGGTCATCGCTATCGGCGCCGTCGTAGTCCTCGCGGCGGTTCTCGTGACCATTCACCAATCCCCAACTGCCCGGCAAGCCGCGCCAGGAACGCCCTCAGTCGAACCGCGGTCGTCCTCCGCCAAGGAGGACATTGAGGGTTCCGCAGCAACGGCGCAGCCAGACCCTCTCACGGGCTCCCTACCCGAGGACCGCGTGTTCCTGCATTTCCCGCTTCGAGGACAGGGGGCATGCTCCATTCACGGGAAGGTTTTCGATGCCCACGGCAACCCAATGGCGGGCGCCAGGACGTTGCTCCTCCACTGGTCTGAGGAGCCCCGCATGTCGACCGTCGCCGAAACGGAAACCCTCGACGACGGCTATTTCCGATTCGCTCAACTCCCGAATGGTCACTGCTGGGTCGTGGCACTCAAGGACGATCTCTCGGGAGGCAGCGACGTCCGCGTTTGGAACACCTCGGAGAAGTACCGCGAAGGATGGGCCGAGATCCACCTCGCGTCGTGGACATCGGCCTTCACAACGGGCACCGTCGTGAACGCCGACGGGCACCCCGTTCCCGGCGCATCCGTGTACGCGCTCACGGAAGGGACTGCCCCTGAGGTCGTCGCCTACTGGCGCCCAGCCAGAACCGACGAGGCAGGAACGTACGAATTCCCCCATGGCTGGGAGGGAGAAAGGTCCGTGTATGTCAGAGCGCCGGGCTATGCCTGGTCGGAACTGAAGGATGTTCGCGCCGGTACAGACGCGAACGACGTTGCACTGCACCGCGGCGGGATTATTGCGGGCACGGTGACCGACAAGGAGACCGGGGCGGCGGCTTCCGGTGTCATGGTTGTCGCATCCCCCGCGTGGCATCAGGACTACCGGGAATGTCTCACAGACGATGCGGGAAGGTACGCTCTGCAGGGACTGCATCCGGACCGAGACTATTTCATCGCGGTGGTGGGGGAAGGTGGCGGCAGGGTCGCTGTTGAGTGCCCAAAGGTCAAGGCCCCCGGACCTGATTCGGTCGTAAGACAGGACCTTCTTCTCTCCCAGGGGGCGACGATTTCCGGCAAGGTGACCGTTTCTGACTTGGGCAAGCCACTGACCGACGTGAAGCTGACTTTGGCGGCGCGGAAGAACCCCTTCTTCTATCCAAGAGAAACGCTGACCGACGAAGATGGCGCGTACGGCTTCTCACGGCTTCCCGCCGGCCCATACGTTGTGAAGTGCGAGATTCCGGAGATTGTGCGGACCACCAGGGACCGTCATGTTGAACAGAAGCTTGAGATCGAACCCGAGCAACTGATGACAGACGCGGACTTTCGTTTCGAACAGGGGGTCGTCCTGTCAGGCTACGTGAAGAACAACTTCGGGGCGCCCGTCGCCGACGCCAGAGTCTCCGCCCGTCCGGTCCCCCACGGCTCGCCGGTGGAAACCCGCGCACGGGCCGACGCGAGCTTCAGTCTGCCCGGCTTGGTTGCCGGGAAGACTCATACCGTCATCGCGTCTGCCGACACCTACATTCCCGGAGAACTGCAGATCGCCGTTCCTGAGACGGGCGGCCTGGCTGACCACGACATCATAGTCGAGAAGGGCGGTTCCATCTCCGGCGTTGTGGTCGATACACGCGGCCGGAGGGTGCCCGAGTGTTCCGTGGATGCCAAACGTCAGTCGGGAAACTCCAAGCCATGGGGTTCCCGTAGCACAGAGGCCGACACATCAGGGCGATTCAAGTTTGACGGCGACTTGGTTCCGGACACGTATCTCTTCTCGGTGAAGAGGCGCTCAGGTTCTACGCAGATCGCTATGAACCCACCGGTTGTTGTTAGGAGATGCGAAACCTTGGCGGACGTAACCGTTGTCGTTTCGGCTGCGGAAGATGGCCGCATCTCCGGCTGTGTCCGAGCTGAAGACGGCATGGGAATGCCCGGTGTTCTGGTCCGGGCATCCAACGACGTCTGTAGGTGCTACCGGCACACAGACTCACAGGGGCGATACGCATTGGACGGGCTCATCGGCGAGTCGGTTGACATCCGGTTCCAGGACGCCGGTTTCGACTGCGGGGAAGCCAAGCTGACGCAGGTCGCCCTGGGGACGAGTGACGCGAACGTCACCCTGTATCGTTACGGCACCATCTCGGGCGTCGTGGTCAGCGAAACGACAGGGGAAGAAGTGCCGGACTTCCAGATCGCAACCTATGTGGAGGACCTCTACGACCGTCCCTTCAGACGATGCCAGGAAGGTCGAGTCAGGTCCGACGGCGCATCCTTCCTGATTAAGAAAGTGGACCCGGGGGGTGTCACTCTCGAAGTCACAACCAAAGCCTACCCTAAGCACAGAGTCTCGGGCATTGAGCTCCGTCCTGGGCAAGACATGACTGGGCTCACCATCCGCCTCCCTGAACCAGGGGTGCTCACGGGCCATGTCCTTCTCAACGGCGCACGGTCACCATCGGGGCGGACAGACGGTTGAACTCGACATCCGTCCTGTGATCACTGCCCCCGCAGCCGATGCACCCGCATCGTTCGCAATGCAAAGGCCACCAGGCCAAGAGCGGTGCAGACGAGAATGGTCGCCTTCGGCCCGGGGAGCGCGGCAGGCGCATCCGGCGTCGTGGGGTCGGTATTGTTCCGCCACTCGTCGAAGTTCGAGTACGTATCGCCGTCGAAATCGTCGCCAGGGAGTACGTCGTAGATTGTCGTGATCGAGTCACCCTCATCGGCGTCGATAATCCTCTGCTCGAAGGTATCCGGAAGCCCATCCCCATCGACGTCGAAAGGGTATGGCGGGCTGGCCGACAGGATCGGATTGATGAAGTCGTCGACGATGTCGTTGGCCACGCCTTCTTTGTTGGACGGCGTGTGACCAGCACCGTCGATGATTGAGACCTGGTGCGGACTGTCGGCCTGATCGGCGACGGCTTGGCGGATTCCGTCGTTGACCCAGTCGCCGTTGTTTAGTCCGGCGGCTGCCGCTTGGGCGATCGGTGGCTTGTCGCCGGCGTTGAACGGATCGGCGTCGCCGCCCATGAAGAGTATCGGCACGTCATCGAAGCCGATCCTCACCTGCGCTTCTGGGTGAAACGGTAACGAGGGATCGATAAGATCCCCGATCTTGTCGATCAAACTATCCAGGTCGAAGTCGGCGCCTTGAGGATACCCGGGCGCACCGCCGTACGCGGCTTGTAACAACCGCTTCCGCGACGAGACCAAGCCGGAGTCTGAGACGACGCCTGTCAGCTTGGTTCCCTCGGACGCATAGCTGGTGGCCAGGTACCACACGCCGGCCCCCCCTGCGCTGGTGCCGTGTGCAAACACGTGGGTCGTCGGGTAGTTCGCAACCGTGTAGTCGACCGCGGCCATCGTCGCCTGCATGCCGTTCACTTCGCCGCCGTTAGGATTGTTGGGGTATGGCGTGCCGAGTCCAGAGTACAAATCGTGGTCGCTCAAAGACACGACGAGGACGCGGTAGCCCTCCATGAGTCGTCGCACCAACGTAGTGTCTTTTGGTTCCCCATACTCGTCGACGACGAGTTGTCCGGTATTTCTGCCGAAGATGGCGTGAAGGCTGATTTTCCGGAGGTTCTCGAACGGCTCCTCGTGGTTCCACGTGTCCTGGGTCTGATTCCCCGTCGCGTGGTAGTCGCCTTGGTCGTCGAAGTAGCCGATACCGCCTCCATGCAGGTGAACCCACAGCGGAGCCTCGATGCCCGGATTGTCACGGGGCTCCATGACAAGGAACGTGTACTTGCCCGACAGTCCGCAGTCGTAGGCAAGGTTGCGGTAGAAGTCGAGCTCCCAGGTGCTGCCCAAGCCGCTGTTGATTCCCTCTTGGGCGAGGACCACGGAGTCACTGTCTCGATCGACAATCGGCTGTGAGAACCGCGCGTTGTCTATCGTCTCCGACGAAATGGTGATGTTGTCATAGCTGCCCACAGAGCCTTGATTCAGATTAACTATTGCGAATTGCGTGAGGTCTGTTGCAGCAGTCGTGGCCGGCAGAATCGCTAAGGTGGTTGGTAGTATGTTGGCGCCGCCCGTTGCATCCGCTGTCAATTCGAAGATGTCGCCGTCAGCGTCTTTCGTTAGTTTCACCGTGTAGGTAGACCAGCTGTCGAGAACGACATCGGCGGGGAGATAAATGGCGGCATCGTTGCCCGGTGTTCCATCGATAAGGGTCTGAACCACGACTTCTGCAGTGCCATCTGCGGTCTTGTAAGAGTAGATGACCCTATACCCATTTTCACCCGCGGCATCAACAAGGTAGAAAATAGCCCATGGGGAATTCCCGAGCGCTTTCCGGTCAAGTTGGACGGTGATTGAATAGGCGCTCAGATCAACGGAATAGGCGTCCGCCGGGCTTGTAATCAGCGTATATTGGCTACCCGTGCTGGAACAGACCAATTCACCATTCACGATGTCGACCTGCGGGGGAGTGCCCCCGACCGTCGTGACATCATAGGTAGCGCCGGTTCCGGTCACGGTCGCCGAGGCCGTAACGTCCACGTCGGCAACTTCCCAGTCCTCGGTGAAGAGCACCGCAGCCTCTGCGCCACTCGACGCCAGCACCAGAACGACAACCAAGGCCAAAGAACTACACATCTTCATCTACATCTCTCCTTTCGAGATCCCCCATATGAACTCACCGGCGACCACAACGGGAAACTTCCCCTCTAAAACGCAGGCAGCTCCGGGTTGTCGTCCGGGATGACGGCCATCCCTTCGAGTTCCACGAGCCAACCGGGCCGGCACACCGGCGCCACCACCACCTCGATGGGCGCGTTACCGAACCGTTCCTGCATCCGCCGCCATACCAATGCGTGGTCGCTGGGGTCGCGCACGTAGGAAACGAAGACGGCCATGTCGTCGAGGGAGGCGCCAGCTTGGGCCAACAGAGCACCCATGTTCTCCAAGGTCCGGTCAAGCTGCTTCGACACGTTGCCCGGGTGGACAATCTCGCCGTCCCGGTCGATGCTGGCCGTACCTGAGATGAAGATGTGCTTCCGGTCACGGTAGGCCACCGACGTGGCTCGTTCAAAGGTCACGCCGTACACGTGGGTATGGCTGAGGTGGTCCAACGCGTGAAGGTACTCGATCTGTTCGGGCTGCACGCCTGAGATGGCGTAGGAGTCCAGGGCGACCTTGGCGGCCAAGTCCGCCGATGCCCCCTCAATGCCCGTGCTGGCGATATAATGGGTGTCGGGCGTGAGGCCTTGGTCCGTGAAGATCTCTCTTCGGGCCACCACAAGTCCATTGTAGTTCGAGTCCACGTCACGCACGAAGAACCAGGTACGAATGACGTTGTCGACGAGGGTGAGATCCCACATACGGAGCAGGCCGTCGTACTTGTCCAGGATATCGCGCGTTTGGTCGTAGGACGACTCCGTCTCGGAGCATGTCAGGCCCGTCGTCCAGTGGTGTGAGAGGGGACCCCGCTTCAGCGTCATCGACGTCCCGTACTGCGTCTTGTCCAAGTCGCCCGCCGCGTCTGCGATGTGGTGCGCCCACACGGCGACCTTAACGGGCGGCACGGGCGGTTGGCACACCCACGATACCGCACAGGGGTCCTCTTCGTTCCGCGGATTCGACAACTCATAGCCTTCGAGCGCCGCACTCTGGTTCAGAAGATCGCTGCAGAAGAAGCGCCTGAAAACGGCCGTCTCCCGGGAGAGCCCCATAGAATCGAGGGCGTTCAGGTATGCGCGCGAAATCCACTCCAACTGGACCTCGGTCGTCGCATACTCGGTGGGACGAACGGTGATGTGGAACTCATCGACTCCGCCTTGCCCCTGAAACCGGGAAATATGCACGGACGCCGGAATCCCCCGGCAATCGTAGGAAAAGAACGTCATGCGCGCTCCTCCCTTTGTCCGGGAACCCGTCTCTCGGTCGCCACATCCCTCGGTCAGTGCCGCGTCGTCGCCGCACTGGACTCCTCGCTCTGACTCAACACGCATTCTGCAATCCTCTCACGGCACTATCTCGAACGGAATGGCTGGAAGCACGCCCGCGTTCGTGCGCTGAACGGGCCTGCCCGAGGCCTTTGCCTCTTCCGACGGTTCCACGAAAGCCTGTACAATCAAATTGTCCGCGAACCCTTCTGGGGCGTCCTTGCTTGCCTCCAGCATGAAGGCCAAGCCGCCCTCGGGGATCACCTTCACATCACTCAACGTCACCCCCTCGGGGGGCTCGCTCAACTCAAGCCGCACATCCTTCAAGATTGCGGACGCCGGTGTTTTCACGCGGACCTCGGCGCTGCCGCCTTTGGTCAGCCGGACCGGGTCGCTGCTTGCGAGACGCACGGGAGGGCTCTTCCGGGTCCTCTTCACCGCTGCCACAAGCTGCTCGGCGGGAACCAAGTGCCGCCACAGGAATGCTTGCATTGTGTCGTCGCACGCCAATGCCGGGCGGACCACGCTCTCCCCATCGACGAAGCCCACCCCTTCAAGATGCAGCGTAGCAGGCTTCTTAGACACTTTCGGGGACGCGCTCAACGTCATGCGGACACAGTCCTGCCCAGCCGGAATCCGGCCGCCGTCCAGCGTGTACCCCGCTGGGCCGTCCTTCATGGTCACCTCGATTTCGCCATCGAACCCGTCCTTGCGCAGGGCGTGTACCCAGACCAAGGCCGACCGCCCGGCGGCTACGTTGATGCTGGAGGGCGCCACGCGAATCGCGAAATCCGGCCGGGGGGCCGAAAGCCGCAGACGGTAGGCATACGCCTCGCCGCCATGCCTCTGCGAATCGGACACCTGCACCAAGTAGGCCCCGTTCTTCGGCAGTTCCGCACACAGGAACGAGTCGGCGTGATGGGTCACCAGTCCGGGTCCCGTATGCAAATGTCCGTCCTTTTCCATGTGGTCGTCGTTCCACTCGATGACGTCGCCGGACTTGCTCATCAGATGCACAACCGAGTCCAAGGGAGAGTTCAGCGTGCGTGCTGCTACTTCCACGATTAGGGTGTCGCCCTTGTTCCCCTCGAACCGGAACACGTCCATGTCCCCCGGCTTGGAGATCTGGCCGTTGACGATGATCGGCACTTCGACCTCGTGCGGCCCGGAAAGGGTGCTGTTGGGCTCCATTTCCGTGCATTCCGGCAAGTCATCAATGGCGTAGCGCACGGGGTTCGAGACCGCCCCGCCTTTCTTCACGACAGCCTGCCGTACGTCGGCGCCTTCGGGCTCCGTGTCGAGGCGCAAACGCGTCGCCGGAAGGTTCCATCCGCTGACCTTGACGGCGGCCTTCTGCCCGGCCTGTGCGCCCAGGGGGAACGTCTGTGTGACGAACGGAAACTCGCCCACGGCGATACGGTACACAAAATCATCGCGGCCACGGTAGATGGCATCGCGAACCTCGATCATGTACACACCGTCCTTCGGGACCTCGTAGTAGAACGCAGGGTCCGGACTGAATTGGTAGTCGTCCGCGAAGGCGACTTCCTTGCCTTTCGCGTCGAAGAGAGCCACGGTAGCTTGGAACCAGCCCGGCACGGCGTCAGCCATGTACGGGATGAGGCTTCGTGCCTGCGCGTTCACGACCAACTTCTGCCCCTTGTCCGCGCGGAAGCGGAACCGGTCAACGTCGCCCGGCATGATCTGGCCGTTCATCACGACAGGCAGATCCAGGGGCGGCGCAGCCCGTAAGACAGTTCGCTCTTTCGGTCCGTTGGGTTCGTATTCGCGCGTCTCCGGAGCCTGCCCGATGTGGAAGAACATGGGATTGGTGAGGCCACCTGCGGCTATCATCCGAAGTTCACGCATCCCCGGCGCCGCGTCCGAGGCCACCGTCACTTCGATGATCACGGATTCCGCGAGTTGAGCGTTGCGTTGCGCCTTCCTGAATGTCTGCAACTCGTGTTTGACATGCTCGAGTTCCCGGAGCGTCATGTTGTCCAGGTTGTGAAGCATGGGATGATTCGGCAGCGTGGCTCCTTTCGGTTTCGTGTCCGTTGCGCTGCCTTCTTCCGGGGCCGGGTCCGCGATAGGCACGGGTTCACCCGCCTCTTCCGCGAGCCGCCGGTCCCTGGCCGCCTTCATGCGACGCGCCAGTTCGTCCCGCTGGTCCTTCTGAGGAGGACGCATCCGGCCGACGTAGCGGATCACCTTAGCCTCGACACCGTCGCCCGACACAAACACCTGTCCAGGATTTCTCAATGCCTGACCGCCGACAGTGACGAGGAAGGTCGAACCTTGCTGCCCGCCACCGGGATAGAGGTACCCGATGTGTGGTTCGCCACTGTTTGGCTGACACCAGGCCGGCGCCGCGCACACGATCAGGGCCGCGAAAAGCAGATACGTGGTAGCTTTCATCGTTCTCAAGGCTCCTGGGAATCCGGTCGCAACGACGTTTACCGGTCGCGCTCCTAGGCTTTCATGATCTCGTGGAGACGGCCTTCGCTTTCCGTACCCTCCACCGCCGGCATGACCTTCACGTCGAGGGCGCGCGGGTTGGGTAGTGGACCGTCGGGGTCAATGTCGAGCAACTCGTACATGCTGCCAATGAGGTCCTCGGGATACACGGGACGTTCCGCCACGCGTTCGCCCCGTGCGTCGGAGGCACCCACAACCGTGCCGCCTTTGAAGCCTCCACCGGCCACAACAGACGTGAAGCAGTGACCGTAATGGCTGCGGCCGCCGTTCCATGGCGGATTCCACTGTATCTTGGGACCGCGCCCGAATTCGCCCCCCCACCAGACGATGGTCGAGTCGAGGAGGCCCCGGTCCGACAGGTCCTGCAGCAGCGTGGCCATGCCTTGGTCCAATTCAGGCAGTTTGCGTTGCATGGTCTGGAAATGCTGTTTGTGCGTGTCCCATCCCTTGTAGTTGATGGTGATATAGGGTACCCCTGCTTCCACCAATCGACGCGCCATGAGACACGACTGGCCAAAGGTGTTTCGGCCGTACTGTTCGCGAAGCTCTTCTTTCTCTTTGGTCAAGTCGAACAAGTCGCGGGCCTCGCCAAACATGAGACCGTAGGCATTCTCCTCGCACTCGTTCAGGCGCGCGAACTGGGCATTGCCCGGCATCGCACTTCCAAGGGAGTCGAGAGAATGAAGCAGCTCCCGTCGGCCGAGTTGGCGTTCGTCGGAGACGCCGTCAGCGATGACGCCCTCCACCACGAACCGCGCGCGATTCGGGTCGCCCCCGGTGGCGAACGGTTTGTGCCGTTGCCCGAGGAATCCCGCCTCCGAGAACCGCCCCTGGGGCTGGGTCAGAAGGACATAGGGCGGGACAATGCCCTTGTAGCCTTGGTCGTAGCCCTTGAACACGGAAACCACGGCCCCCACACTCGGATAGACGAGGCGGCCCGGCTGGTGTCCTGTTTGGACTCGATAGGACGCCGTCTCGTGGCTGTTGATGCCGTGCGTCATGCTGCGGATGATGGCATACTTGTCGGCCTGTTTCGCCAGGAGCGGGATTGCGTCGTTGACAAGGATGCCGTCGACGTTCGTCGGGATCGTCTTGTCGAGCGGCCCACAGTAGTCGTAGCCCGCGTCAGGTTTCGGATCGAACGTGTCCAGGTGCGAGGGTCCTCCCCACATCCAGATCTGGATGACCGACTTGGCCGGTGCGGGCTTCGCGGCAGCCGCCGGTCCGCCCTGCCCGAGCAGCGCCAGCCCGGCCGCGCCGGCGAGTCCGCGCTTGAGCGCCGTGCGTCGGGAGATGTCCTGTCTCTTCATGTCGTTCATGCCCATTCCCTCACGTTGCGTGAACTCTGAGAAGCAATGTCGTCCAACCGGCTCAGTGCCGGCACAGGAATTCCTTGGTATTGATAAGCGCCCATGCTAGGTCGGCCGCGGCTTGCGCTGGAGCCACCCCCCCCGTCTCCGCGTATGCCACGGTGATGTCCATCTCCTCCTGGGTCGGGAATCGCGACAGAATGATGAGGTACATCTCCCGAATGACCGGAGGGGCACCGCCTTTTTCCGCCTTCTTCAGCAACTGGCGCATGCGCCAACTGTTCATGATCTTCTTCTGCACATGCGACGAGTTCAGCATGTGCAGCCGCTGCGGGTCCGTGGGATTGCTGTTGCGCTCCGACTCGTAGCCCGTGTCCCGTGAAGGCCGCCCGAACAACTCGAGGAAGGGGCTGGTGATGCTGCCATCCGCCAGCGTGATCGTCCGTTGATGCTCTGGGACATAGGTGAACGGCTCCGGGATAGGGCTCGAATAGCTTTCCCTGGACCCGAAAACGAGGCACAACGCGTCAATCAGGACTTCCGCGTCCAACTGACGCACCGCGTAGTGCGCGAACAGCGCTTCGGCATCCGGATGGTCGCTCCGGGGAATCGAAGACTGCTGGTAGGTGCGCGAATTCAAGATGAGGCGGAACAGATGCTTCAGGTCGTAGTCCGCGTCCACAAGTTCCTTCTCGAGGTACGCGAGCAGCTCAGGATTCGACGGCGGGTTGTCGCGACGAATGTCGTCCGGCTCATGGATGATGCCGCGACCCACAAGCCACGTCCAGGCCCGGTTGGCGATGTTGCGCGTGAACCAGGGGTTGTCGTCCGTGATGAGCCAATCGGCAAACACGACGCGTGGGTCCTCACCAGCCGCAATCCGAACGGAATCGCCATCAGGGAACCGGATCTTGAGCTTCTTCGTGGGCGCTGGGTCGAGGTACACGATCTCCTCTTTCCATTCCGCCGTTCCTTTGAACGCCATGCGGGAAAAGAAGTCCGCCATGTTCTTCCGGTCCGATTTGGACCACGTGTCGAGGCGAGTCCCCATGAACGTCAGGGCTACCGCACCGGCGATAGTCTCGGGTTCATGGCCCTGCACCGCCCGGTAGAAGTTCACAGGGGGCACCCGGAAGTTGCTGCCGCTCGACGTCAGCAGTTCGCGGACAAACTGGTCGTAAGGCATGTTGTCGCGGACGGCGGCGTAGATCCAGCGATGGTAGGCCTGCACGCCATTCGGCCACAGGTTGATCGGAAACTCCGCCTTCACCCGAAGAAGGTCGCACCATTTCAGGGTCCAGTAGTCAGCGAATTCGTCACGCTCTAGGAGGCGGTCCACCAACTTCGCGCGTTTGTCCGGCTTCTCGTCCTTCAGGAAGGCACGAACCTCGCCCGGCTGCGGCAGGGTGCCAATCACGTCGAGATACACCCGGCGGATGAAGACCTCGTCGGAACTCAGATTGGCCGGCTCTATGCCCCGCTCACGCAGGGCGTTCGACACCAGCTCATCGATTGGATTGACCAGGGAAACAACAGGGCCGGATTCCTCGAAGGGGCGTACCACCTCGGCGGATACCGGAAAGCTCCCAAGCAATGCCCCGACCACGGCGATCACGACAACGATTCTCATCATTCAGTCACCTCGGCAGGCTTCAGGGCCGCGAATCCGAAGCCCCATCCGCGCTGTTGGAACCCACCTCAAGCACAACGACAATCTAACCTTGACGTTACGCCTAATGGAACACCGTTTCGAGGCGAAGGTTCCTCGTAGGATGTTGCATTGTTGTTGAATTCTAACCCAATAGAAAGAAATAGGTTACAAGTGCTTGGCGTCCGGCTTCGGCCGTGCAGCCGGCGGCAATGGCCAATCTCAGTTCGCGGACGCGCCCGCGCGCTCCGGGCGCCAGTGCAGCGACTCCCAATACCGGCGGTCCGTCTCATGCGGATTGATGGGGGTTCCGTCCGCCACCGAGGCGTCGAGAACCCCATAGTGCCGCATTTCGCGCATGTACGACGGGAGCGCGATATATCGGTCCATGTCGAACCGGGTGTTCGCCTCGATGCGGCGTTTCCCCGCTTGGCACATGGCCAGGATCTTCACGTAGTCGGGGTCCGACGTGTCCGCGAACACGGGCACGGGCTGGGCATCGCCTTCGCCCTTCGTGGCACAGACCCCGGCGCCTCCCGCCTCTTTGGACAGCGGGGCGAGCACCATCATGGAACGCTCCGGCGTGGTCAGGTTGAATACCAGGTGCCGTGAGAATCTTCCTCGAGCCCGATCTTCAGACAGGTAACGCGGCAGCCTACGGCCATCCTTGTGGCAAGGCGCACATCGCCGGCTGACGGCCTCCGCGGCCGCCTTGGACTCCGCCCACGTTGTGTCCGTCGTGTTCTTCACCTTGGGCGCCGAACTCCAACCTATCATGCCGCTGCTAAGGGCGGCGTACGTGCCAGGGTAGGCTCCACCGGCTTCGATCCAGTAGCGAACCCGCTCAACGTCTTCCTTCGGCGCATTCACCTTGTGGTGGCCGCCCGTCAGCTTCTTCATCAGGGGACTCGCCACGGCGCCGATGGTTCGCGGCGCGAGATTGCTCTTGGGCTGGTTCCGGCCATCGGCCACCTGCCGCCGCATGGTGAGCGTGTAGTAACTGTGCGTGTACATGGGCCCGCGTCCGCCGTCCAACAGGACGCCGCCCGACGGTTTCGGCACATCGTGGCACTTCACGCAATGCCTATCCAGCACGGGTTGGATATCGCGCGGGAAATCGTAGACATCGGGAATGCCAGGGACCGGCGTGATGGTACTCGGCGGACGCTGCAACGCCTGCAGCGCGTTTCGTTGCGTGCTAGTGGGCGCTTGGGTTCGGGGCTCGTGGCAGCCCACGCAACTGGTCCGTTCCCCCGGCATGATCGACAGGAAACTCTGCATCCGCTTCACCGAGTTGTCGTTCTCGTCCAAGGCGACGAAGAACAGACTCCGCAGGGCCGGCAACTCCATGTAGGCGGAACCATCGGACTCCACGGGCACCGTGCCCAGGACGCGTTCCAACGTAAACGTGCCGCCCAAACTGATGGGCGACATGCCGCCCATGTAATGAATGGGCATGGGCAATGGTTCAAGCACAAGCAACTTCTTGATATCGCCCCGGTTGACGCCGTCCATCTTGCGGCCTGCGTATACGTCCTCCACCACCAGATGGCCCGTCGTCTGTGCGAGGTCCGCGCGCGGCGGAATCACGGGCTCACGGCGCCGCGCGTAGACCGGACGCGGTTCGTGAATCTGAACGTTCTGCTCCGACAACTCCTTGGGCAGTCGATAGAGCTCCTGCTCGCTACCGTCCGCCTTCAACTGGATGAGGCGTGGTCCACGCACCACCAGAAACGTTTCGGCGGACAAGGGATAGGGATCGCGAACGTCTCCCGCTTTCCCGACCTGCCGCGCGGACCCCTTGTCGTCAGGGCCCGTCTTCGGGGAGACAATCGTGACCGCGCCCGCATGCTCGCGGCGGCCATGGCCGGGGGAGAAGATGGAAACGATGTCCTGCGTGCCGGGTATGGGCTTTGCATCGATCATCAGGATGCCCGGATGGAAGTTCCCGTAATAGACCATCTGGCCTGTGCCGTCTGGGTTCATGGCCCAGAGGTGATGGTAATGCACTTGGCTGCGATCGATGTACTCCCAGCGCGTGTACAACACGCGTCCATCGAGGAGCGGCCACGGCGTGTTGTCATGTTCGGTGTTGCCCGACACGGGGTGGAGGTTGCTCCCGTCGGCTGCACATCGGCACAAAATGGCAACCTTGGTCTGCCAGCAGTTGACCCAGCGGTTGCACCGACTCGAACAGAACATGATGCCGCCGTCCGGCATATACGTCGGCTCAATGTCGTCGTAGGGCCCCGACGTGATCTGGCGGAGGCCAGATCCGTCCAGGTTGATTTCGTACAAGTGATAGTGGTCGGTTCCGCCCTTGCGATACGAGAATAGAATCTTGCGTCCGTCGTAGCCGACCTGCGGGTCACGGACCGCTCCCTCCGGGTCGTCGAGGATAGCACGGATGGCCCCACTGGCCACATCGTAGGCGCACAACTGGCCAAACTTCCCGTAGGCCTTCCTGTTCTCATCTTGGGCGAAGTACCCAAAGTTGGCGTACCAGTGGGGGTCGTTCACGAGTTGGCGGACGGCGAAGATGTACTCCTTGGCTTCTGCCGGAGTGGTGGGGACGTCTGCCGCCGACCGGGGAAAGGCGCCGCACGCTGTACCGATTCCTACACACCAAGAGACGAGCATGATCATGCGAGCCGAGCGTGTCCAGTTCGACGATCTTGGTCGCTTCCCAATGAGCACCGAGCACGGTCTCCTTGCCATCACACGCGTCCAAATGAAAGGGCGGCCGCCGTAGCGACCGCCCATACCGCAAACTATCTGGCTGAGCCGCGAAGGCTATCAGTCGTCAAACAATCCCGCACGGTTCCGTACGCGAAGCCGGAGCGCGTTGAGCTTGATGAACGCGCCCGCGTCCGCCTGCTCGTATGCGCCTTCGTCTTCTTCGAAGGAACTCACCTTCTCGTCGTACAGCGACTTCGGCGCCTTGCGCCCGACCACGTCGCAGTTGCCCTTGTACAGCTTCACGCGCGCCGTTCCGGTCACGTTCTCCTGCGTCGCGTCTACGAAGTCCATCATGACACGCATTTCGGGCGAATACCAGAAGCCGTTGTAGATCAACTGGGCGATCTTCGGCGACAACTGGTCCCGTTGCAGCATGACTTCGCGGTCCATCGTGATGGATTCGACAGCCCGGTGCGCCTCGTAGAGCACCGTGCCCCCGGGTGTCTCGTACACACCGCGGGACTTCATGCCCACGAAGCGGTTCTCAACCAAGTCCACGCGTCCGACGCCGTTGGCGCCGGCAAGTTCGTTGAGCTTGGCCAGGAGCGTGGCGGGCGACATGCGTTCGCCATCTACGGCGACCGGCGTGCCCTGTTCGAACTCGACCTCCACGTACGTCGGCTCGTCAGGCGCGTTCCGCGGGTCCACGGTCAGGACGAACATATCGTCCGGCGGCTCGTTCCACGGGTCCTCCAGCACGCCACCTTCAAACGACAGGTGGAGAAGATTTCGGTCCATGGAATAAGGCTTCTTCGTGGTGACCGGCACCGGAATGCCGTGCTCTTCCGCGTAGTCGATCATCTTGGTGCGGCTGTTGAGGTCCCATTTGGGATCGCGCCACGGCGCAATGATCGTCACGTTTGGCTCATAGGCGAAATAGGTCAGCTCGAACCGGACCTGGTCGTTGCCCTTACCAGTCGCACCGTGGGACACGGCGTCCGCCTTTTCCTTGCGCAACACGTCGATCTGCGCCTTGGCGATGAGCGGCCGCGCCACGCTGGTCCCAAGCAGGTAGGACCCTTCGTAGATGGCGTTGGCTCGGAGCGCCGGGAACACGAAGTCCCGCACGAATTCCTCGCGCAGATCCTCGCAATACACGGCAGAAGCGCCGGTCGCCTTGGCCTTTTCGATGGCCGGCTCTGTCTCTTCGCCCTGACCCAAGTCCGCGATGAAGGCGACCACGTCGGCCTTGTACGTCTCTTGGAGCCACTTCATGATAATGGACGTGTCGAGTCCACCCGAGTATGCCAGCACGATCTTCTTTGCGTCAGCCATGGCAGTGTGTCCTTCTCAGCGCTACTTGTCGAAGTTCTGAAGCAGAATGTTCGTGAACGACAGATTGGTCGTCGGGTCATGGCCTTGGAGGTGGATGGTTCCGGCCTTGGACACGAGACCTTCTTTGGCGTTGCCGTCGGCCGCCTCGGCGCGCGTGTCCTCGAAATCGCTGACCTGGTACCCGTTGATCCACACAGCCATGTGGGTCCCCACGCACACAACGGTCTTCGTGAACCATTCGCCGTCGCTCGGCACTACCTTGCGGGCATCCTGAATGCCGTAGAGTCCGCCTGTGCCGAAATCAACCGGCTTCGTGCGGTCGTCGCCCTGCCACTGATTCCGGACCTGGGACTCGTACCCTTTCCAGAAGACGCCCTTCGGACCCCGGAAGAACACGCCGCTGTTGAGATGCGTGCCGTTTGAGATCACGTCGATCTGAAGGAGAAAGTCTTTGTATAGACCGCTTGTCTCAAGCTGACCGTTGCCGTCCGTCACGTTGATCGTGCCGTTCACAGCCTTGAACACGGACTTGTGGTTGGGAATCAGCTCCCATCCCGTGAGGTCCTTGCGGTTGAACAGGCTCGCCATGCCCAAGGGGCGAAGGCGTACTTCAGCGACTTCGATCTTGCCGTCTTTGGTCAGTGAGATGGTGATGGGCTTCGGTTTCCGCTTGATGGTGGACGCGGACTCGCCGACGAGGGCGCCGTCAACGGAGCACGTAGCGGTCATGCCCGACGCGAGGATGCGCACGGTGTGCCAGGCGGATCCGCCGGCCTTCACCGTCGCCAAGGGGCCCTTGCAACTACTGCAGCTCTTGCAGTCCTTACAGCTCGCGCAGCCCTTGCAGCACCAGCACACGCGGGCGTCGCCGCCTGTGGCGCGTACCTTGGCCACCAACTCGAAATCGGAGAACGGTGAGGTCGTCCGAATCGCGGCGCCACCCTTCGTGGCTACCATGTGAGCGTTCTGAACCTGCCAATCGCCATCGCCCATGGCCGTCCAGCCGAACAGCGTGGCGCCATCAAACAGGTTAATCCATTGCCCCTGATTCACGGGGGTGCCGTCCGCCCACGCACCCGCCGCTACAACGGCACACAGGCCAAGCGTGAGAGCAACACTTCGGGTCAACGTTGTCTTTGTCATAGGAACCTCCAGAGCCTTTCAGGCATCGTTACTGCAATTGTGAACGGTCCAGGGCTGCTGGTTGCGCCCTAGCCGAGGGATGCACGGTTGCGCTGTTTCGGGCACAGCCCGTCGGCGCCTTTCTCCATCAAGGTGACCATGATTGCCTTCTGCGCGTGCAACCGGTTCTCGGCCTCGTCGAACACGACCGACCGCGGACTGTCGACCACCTCGTCGGTGACCTCCAGGCCTCGTTTGGCTGGCAGGCAGTGCATGAAAATGGCGTCCTTCTTGGCCAGCGCCATGAGCTGGGCATTGACCTGATACGGGTTGAACGTCTTGATGCGTTCTGCCGTTTCGTCTTCCTGACCCATGCTGGCCCACACGTCCGTGTAGACCGCGTCGGCATCGGCCAGGCCTTCGGCCACATCGTAGGTCATCGCGACCTGACCCTTGGCTTCCCGTTTCGCGTACGCCAAGATGTCCTCGTCGAGTTCGTAGCCCTCCGGGCACACCAGCGTCACGTTCAGCGGAATCTTCGCTGCGAAATTGAACCACGAAGCGCACACATTGTTGCCGTCACCGACGAAGGCCACTTTGAGGCTCGAGAAATCGCCGCCCTTATGCTCCCGCAGAGCCTGCACGTCGGCAAGAATCTGGCACGGGTGGAGCTTGTCCGTCAACGCGTTGATCACCGGCACGGCCGCGTGCTCGGCCAGTTGCTCGACGGACTCATGGCTGAAGGTCCGCGCCATGATGCCGTCCACCCAGCGGTCCAGATTCTTTGCCACGTCCGGGACCGATTCCCGCTCGCCCAGCCGCGACTGAAGCAGAAGCCCCTGTCCGCCAAGCTGGAAAATGCCCGCTTCGAAGGTCACACGCGTCCGTAGACTCGGTTTCTCGAAGATCATGGCCAGGGACTGGCCCTTCAACGGCGTCTCTTCACGGCCTTCGCGCCGCTTGAGCTTCAGCTCGTCTGCCAAGGCCAGCAGTTGTAGAATCTCATCGGCGGTAAGGTCCGCCAGCGAGATGAAGTCGTACATGGGCGCTGCGCCTTGCTGCGTCATCATACTACTCCCAAGACGGTTTCGAGTTTGCCAATCACCACGTCCACATGCTCCTTGGTGATGACGAGCGGCGGCACGAACCGGAGCACGTTCGGGCCCGCCGGACCGCAGATGATGCCCGCGTCCAGCAACGCCCCGACCACACCCGACACCGGCTCTTTCATCTCAATGCCAATCATCAGGCCCTTGCCGCGGATCTCTACGATCTCGGAGCATTTCGCGGCAAGTGCGTGAAGCTTCTCGAAGAAATACCCGCCGACTTCCTGTACCTGCGCCATGAATCCCGGCTTGGTTAGCTCGGTCAGTGTCGCTACGGCCGCGGCCGTGCTGAGCGGATTCCCGCCGAAGGTGCAGGCGTGGGACCCAATGCTGAATCCTGTCGCCGCGTCTTCCGTGCAGCCCATGGCGCCGATGGGCGCGCCGTTTCCAAGACCCTTGGCGAGGGTCATGATGTCGGGCGTAACGCCAAACTGCTCGTAGGCAAACAAGGTGCCCGTCCGGCCGAGACCGGTCTGCACTTCGTCCAGAATGAGGAGCACCTTCTTCTCGTCGCACAGGGCCCGTACCTTCTGGAGGTAGTCGGCATTCGGCACCTGCACACCGCCTTCGCCCTGCACGGGTTCCAACAGAATTGCGCCCACTTCGGGGGTCACCGCCTGCGCCAGAGCATCGATATCATTGTACGGCACGTACCGGAAGCCCGGCAGCATGGGGCCGAAGCCGTCGTGGTACTTGGGTTGGCCCGTAGCCGTGACCGTCGCCATGGTCCGGCCGTGGAACGACTGCTCCGCGGTGACGATCTCGGGTTTGGGCGTACCTTTCTGGGCCCAATACCGGCGCGCGAGCTTCAGAGCGGCTTCGTTGGCCTCAGCGCCGCCGTTGCAGAAGAACCACCGGTCCGCAAAGGAGTGCTCGCTCAGCATGGCGGCGAGGTTCACCTGTGGTTCGATGTAGTAAAGATTGGATACATGGACCAGCGTAGCGGCCTGCTCCGTGATAGCCTTGGTGACGGCAGGGTGGCAATGGCCGAGGTTGGTCACGGCGATGCCCGCAAACATGTCGAGATATTCCTGGCCGTCGGCGTCCCACAGGCAGACACCTTCACCCTTGACCAGGGCCAGCTTGCGGTCTCCGTAGGTGTTGATAACGTGTTGGTCGTTCAGCGCCTTGATTTCGCTTGTCTTCATAGCGACCTCCCGCCCGGAATCCCGGGTCCGTTGTGCTGCGTCCTCGTCCTGAAAGCAATACACGGCGCCATGCGCATCCCGGCGCCGTGGCGGCCGGCCAAAAGGCTAGGCCGCTTCCGTGGACTTGGACTTGGAGCCGCTCTCCTTCTTCGTACTAGAGGATTCCGACTTCTTCTCGGATTTCGCCTCCGAGCCACTCGTGCTCTTAGCGGCTTCTCCGCTCTTGCCCTTACCCTTACTCTTGTAATCGGTCTCGTAAAAGCCCGATCCCTTGAAGATGATCCCCGCGCCCGCGCCCAACAACCGTTTGACACGCGTACTGCCGCATTCCTCGCATTTCACACGGGGCTTGGCCGTCATCGAATGGAACACCTGCATCAGGTGGTCGCATTTGGCGCACTGATACGAATAGGTCGGCATCTTGATCCCAACTCCTGTGGCGGGCCATACACGTTGCCCGCAAACCCGGCAAGTGTTGGCCAGAAAAGCCGTTACTTTACCATGCTCCCGCGAGGGAAGTAAAGCCAGCGGTGCGTGTGCGAAAGCTCCTGGCAGGCTAGCGGGCGTGGCCCAATACGCCGTCGGCGAGGGCGATATGGCCCACATCGCGCCAGTCGACGCCCAGCAGTCGCGCGCCTGCCGCGTCCACCGCCACGGGGTCGTGTCCTGCCACGAGTTTGCTCACCGGCGGGTCGCACGGCGGACCCCACAGATGGGCTTCGGCCATCCCGATGCTGGCGTCGATGAGGCTGAGGTCCGGCGCCCGGAATCGGTTCAATTCAAACACATACCGGTGCAATTCGCCGTTGTTGCGGCCGTGGAGCTTGGCCTTGCGGAATCCGGGCCCGGCGTACCGGCCCGCGGGCGCGATACCGAACAGGTTCTTCATGGTGAGCGTCACCTCGGACATGGAGTGGGCCTTCAGCACCGGAATGGACACGACAAACGCGTCCTGGAGGCATTCGGGCAAGTAGAATTCACGCAGGAGCTTGTGCGAAGGGTCTTCGAGCCGCACCGTGGGTTCCTGGTCCAGGTCGATGAGGCGCACGTCCTTGCGGCACGCCAGATCGCCATATCCGAGTTGGTCATAGGCGTCGGCCGTATCGATTCCTCCGGACCCCTCGGCGATAGCCACGTCCGCGTCCGAGTGGGCCCTGCAGTAATCCAGCACCGCCTCGCAGCACGCGGCCGGCGTGGTAACCGGATGAGGGTCCGCGTTGACGAGGTTGGGCTTGAGAATGATGCGTTCCTGGCGTGCCAGCGTCTCGGCCGCGTCGATGCAGTCCAGCGCTTCGGGCACGGAGCGTGCGTAGCTCTCAAAAGCGACGATGGCGACCGTATCGGCTGCGACAGTGGCCATGGCTCAGTCTTCCTTCGGCGCGGGCGCCGTGTCGATGGCCAATCGCGCGAGGCTCCAAGCGCCTTTCTTGCCGTGCTCGCCGATCTCCAGGGTTGGACCCACGCAACTCGGGCAACCTTCCTTGCACGAGCAGTCGCCAATGAGCGAAATGGCCGCTGAGAGCAGCCGGTCATGGTGGGCGAACAGTTTGTCGCTGAGTCCGACGCCGCCGGGATAGGTCTCGTACAGGAAGATGGCGGGCCGGTCGGAGAAGGGCGATTTCAGCATGCCGATGGATCGCACGTCGGTGGGATCGCACAGCACCTGCACCGGGGCGACCTGGCGCAACGTATTCGCCAGCCCGTTCAACGCCTCGCCCAAGGCTTCCTTGCTCACGCCGATCTGCTCGTTCACCTCTTCCTCGAATTCGATCCAATACGCCGACGTGTGCATGGTGGATTCGGGCAGGTCGATCTCACCCCATCCCACGTTCTCATGGGTGCCGAACTTGATCTTCTTGTAGATGCTGGGCAACCACGTAACGCTCACCTCGCCGCAATTCCGCACCGCGTCGCCCACGGGCCGCTCCTCGAACCGGTCAATGACCTTCAGATCGACCTTAATCTGGGCATCCGTGTAGTAGTCGACCTCCACCGGACGCGCATAGGCCTTACGGTCTTCCAGGTCCAGGTCTTCGATGGTGTACTGCACGCTCTGGTGCAGGTATACGGCGTTTCGATACACCTCGACTGGCGCGGCGAACAGGTCGACCTCGCCAATGACGCGGCCGTTGTCCGACGTGTCGAGGATGACCACGTTGCCCGGGGCGGCCGTGCGCAGGCTGATGTCCTCGGCGGGATAGCTGTCGGCGCTCCAGTACCACTTCTTCTTGGTGTGCCGCAGCACGCGCTGTTCGGCCAGGTATTCAAGCATTTCGGTCGTGGACGCGGGGTCGAGCCCGAAGGATTCGCCGTCCTTGAAGGGAATCTCGAAGGCCGCGCACTTCAGATGGCTCATCACGATGATGAGGTTGTTGGGATCGACCGTGGCACTCTCGGGCGCGAGGTCGAAGAAGTACTCGGGATGGTTGATGATGTATTGGTCGAGGGGCGCGCTCGACGCCACCAGGATCACCAGCGACACGTCCGACCGGCGACCCGCACGCCCGGCCTGCTGCCACGTACTGGCCACGCTGCCCGAATACCCCGTCATGACGCACACATCCAACGAACCAATGTCGATGCCCAGTTCCAGAGCGTTGGTGCTCACCACGGCGCGGATCGAACCGTCGCGCAGGCCGCCCTCGATCGCCCGCCGCTCGGTGGGCAGGTAGCCGCCGCGGTAGCCGCGCACCTCGCCGCCGCGAATTCCCACCTGTCGTCCCTTCGCCCGCAGATAGGTCAGCAGCAGTTCGACGCGCATGCGCGACCGGGCGAAGACGATCAGTTGCGCATCGTCGGTGTCCATGAAACCCTCGCTCAGTCGGCGGGCTTCCTTGACCACGGAGCGGCGGATGCCCAGCTCCGCGTTGACGACGGGCGGGTTGTAGAAGATGAAGTGCTTCTCGCCCGCCGGCGCCCCGTTGCGGTCGACCACCTCGATCTCGCGGCCGCACAGCGTCGTGGCCAGTTCGCCGGGATTGGCGATGGTCGCCGAACAGCAGATGATCTGCGGATCCGAGCCGTAGAATTCGGCGATGCGCCGCAGGCGCCGCAGCACGTTTGCCACGTGGCTGCCGAACACGCCGCGATACTGGTGCACCTCGTCCACGACGATGTACTTCAGGTTCTCGAA
>JAAEQP010001106.1 GCA_024231375.1 bacterium
CCAGTTTATCACGTTGACGTACCACAATGATTGGATCGGGCGGAAACATGCCGTCGACATGGCGAATTGGCTTAGATCGATCAAGCATCAGTACGGCCCATGTCATTACATCTGGCGTGTCGAATTACAACGACGTGGCGCGCCGCATTTTCACGTCCTTCTTTGGCTTGCCGATCCCCCAGGTATTTCTCACGCAGAAGTTCTACGGCATCTGCGTATGTCATGGTGCATTGTGTCACAGCAGGGCACGGCCGAACATCGCAAGCATGGCTTCCATTCCGCGCAGCCCGACAGCGGTCTTGGCGCGCTCATGGCGTATTTGCGTAAGTATCTCGCCAAGGAGGATTCACCCGACCGCGATCACCCGTACCGTGGCCGAAGGTGGGCAACATCCCGTCTTTTGCCCACCGAACCGTACGCGCGGATCGACCTATCCCGTACTCAGGCCGTCCTGTTGCGCCGTATGGCGCGTCGACTCCTGAAATCGCGGTTTCGAGGCCAGAAGGGGCGGAAGTTGCGCGTGTCGCTGATGACCGGCGATGAGTATATCACCGTATACGCCAACTGGACATCTATGTTAAGATGGATGGAGTATCATGATGTGTGGACGTGGACACCCGAACTCGCACATGGCATCCCCTTCGACGATCCGCATGTTTAACTCGAATGGAGGTCTAGTATGACTCGAAGATCGCCGAAAACAGACATTAGTCAGATCGGCATCGTATGCTCTCGATGTGGATCGTCGCGCGTCTGGTGGTACTGGCAATGGTATCCCGATCACTCGTCCGACCACCGGTACATCGGTTGTCGTGACTGCGACTTACATGAACTCGATCCTTCCGATCCGTCCAATGCGTCCGCGATCCGTCTATCGAAATTGATCTAACAGAAAGGCACGGCAATGCGTCAGCATCCCATCGAACGACACAAGATCGTCGCATGTTTCCTCGCTCCTTGCGCCGACTGCGGCGAAACTCAGCACATGCAGATCACGTTCAACCCGAAACGCCCGGAAGAACCGCATATGGTTATTCAGTGCCTGCAATGCCATGCGACGTTTGTCGCTTGGCAACATGACCCTCCACCCTCCGGGGAACAGATCGAGGAATCTATGCTTAAATGGCAAGCATACAACCCGTCGAAATCCCCGGATGTCGGCGGCGCGTCCATCCATCGCTCGGGTGGTGGCCAGTGAAAACGCGTAATCATCCCCCGTGGCAACCTGGTAGGTGTCCGTGTTGTACGTCCCGGC
This sequence comes from bacterium, assembly GCA_024231375.1. The sequence goes on from JAAEQP010001106.1 coordinate 1,256, forward strand.
GTACGCAATGGATCGTCGTCGAACCGTTCGAAGCGGACCCAGACCCGGCAACCGCGGAATGTCGCGAGTGTCATGCGACATGGATAGATCACGAACCGAAATCATCGCCAGATGATTATTCACCGTGATATTTTTCAGTCGCGGATCCCGCGTCTGAATTTCGGCGTGTCACGTCCACCCGCCCGGGAACGTGGCACGTCCGAAGTATGCGCCCCCGATCACGGCGCGTGCCTTTTCCGCCCATCGCATCACCGGGGGAAGCGGCGCACGGGTCAGGTCATTGGTTGACGCCGCGCCACTTTCGCGGCACTGGCTTTCGTCGCCCCGCACACCGGGCCTTCGCCCCATCAGAATGCACCACCACCCGCCGCCTTCTCTGTCGTCGGTAAGGTTGTCGTGTCTTGACATCCGCGCGGGACGGCTACGCGGCGGGGCCCCCCCTGCCGCTCCGCCTTGCTGTCCGGGCGGGCGCGCCTGTCGTGGCGCGGGGGTGTCCCCCGCGCTTTTGCGTTGAACCCCCTTCGCTTCAGCCTCGTCCAGCCCCCGCGCTCCGAGGTATCCGCGTCAGTCGCCGTAAATCATCTGACGGCGGCCCACCACCCCTAGACGGCCCCGAGGAGATAGAACGGAATCATAGCGCAATTCCGAAACCGATTCCGGGCGTATCTTCGCCGATGGCTTTTTCGCGGTTTCGGATATCCTCCCGCGCGGATCGTCGCCAGCGCGACAGAGCCGCGCGGACGGACCTACCGGGTGACCGAGCGACATAATTCGTCGGGAATCTGCATCAGGGATGTTGGATCGAAGTAACCAGTGCAGGGGAGAAACGAGAAAAGCCGGTCACCAACCATGGATGCCCCGGCCCTCTCTAGCACGACGCTCGTAATCTACGACTAATACCCGATATTTGCAAATCTACTCTTGCCGGTCGTATAATCTCAGGGAAGGGGAGTTAACGGCACGGCAACCTCGTTGTATCGTCAGTCCACGCTCAGTCGTTAACAGGAGTGTATCATGTCAAAGGTAACAGGCGGCATCTACGGCAAACCATCAGGCAAGACTGGTGGCGTTGTCTGGGGTCGCGCTCGATCGCGGGCAGGGAAGATCGCGACAGCACGAGAGTATGTCGTGCCGACCGATCCTCAGACCGCAGCCCAACTCTCTCAGCGTCTTAAGTTCCAAACTGCCGCGTTGCTGATGTCGAACCTCGGGGCGGCAACGTGGCAGTCAGCGTGGAATCGCACGCTCGGCGAACTCCCGGGCTGGCAGTCCATGCAGTCCTGGTGGCTTACCGGGCTTTCCCTCTCTGGCGCCGTCTACGCGATCCCTAACGCTATGCCGGCGAAATCACTCGGCCCCGTCCTGATGCCGTCCGATTTCGCTATCAGTCAAGGCGGATCCGCCGGTGAAGTTGATCTGGATTGGTCAACGGCGATCGTCGGCGATCACGCCGCCGCAACCGATGAGTTGTATGCGGTCATGATGGCGAAGGACGACCCTACTGACACAGGTGACCAGCAGATCAGCGCATGGTCGGTCGCTCGCAGTGTCGGCACGATGACATTCACCGGCGCGACGCCCGGTGAAGACTACAGCGTATTCGCTTGGTTCCGCCATACGGAGGCCGACGGATCGATCACGTACAGCCCCTTGGGTCAAGGCTACTGCACATGCCCGTAGATCGGGGAATCGATCATGGCTAAGGCACGACATGGATTATACTCGAAGACTACCGGTCGTCTGGCCGGTACCGATCGCCTCGGCGGTTCTCCCCTCCGCCGAGGTAACACCCGCGTCCGCGAGGCTGTCACTACTCCTCCCCCGGTGACCCCTGCAATCGAATTACGTCGATACATTTTCAGACTGTGCCAGATCGTCCACAGCAGTGGAACGTCAAATGATCTCTGGCAAGGCTTCCGAGGTTCGTCCAACGCCTTGAAGTCATCTCCCAGTGCAATGTCATGGCTGTTATCCTTAGTCGATGTCCATCCGACCGCTGGAATACGCTGGGGATTCTTCCCCCATCCTTTCCGGCTCGGGCCAATCTCCATTAGCAAGTACTCTCGGATATTGCCGACAGGCTCGGGCACTGCTACATGCTTCGGTCCATCGTCTTTACCCGGTCAGAACAGCGATTGGGACGATAAGCTATGCATGATGCTTTGCTTGCAGTATGACCCTCTTTCACCCGTCTTCATCTCGTCCGGCCTCTCGCGCGAGCAGACAAAGGGCGGATGGCACACGATTACCGGTCTGACCCCGGGTACATCATATCGATCATTTGTTTGGTATTACGGTCGCCGCTCCGATGGTCGGATGGCGTACAGCGAAATGTTGTCAACACTCGTGAATGTGACCTGACGGAGCGAAGCGACGACCTTGGTACGACCTTCATATCTCGGCAGTGACCGTGAACATTGAAGAATCCGCAGCGGTGGGGCGCAGGGTTCGACCCCATCTATGCAAGCACGACGAGGCACGACATGGACAGTTACGTTTCCCCATCCACGGGACAACGCGGATCGACACCACACGTCGATCTACATCATGGGTGCATCCGCGCATCCCTCGGTAGTCAGCGTACCTACGCTGTAAGCCGCTTCCGTAAACGCGCCCAACCGAAAAAACGCGGCGATGTCGAACGTTTCACGCCGAGTAGTCGACGTCGATTACGCCGGTCCCTAGCGTCTATTCGTCTCGCCGAACTGCCACCGGTCCAGTTTATCACGTTGACGTACCACAATGATTGGATCGGGCGGAAACATGCCGTCGACATGGCGAATTGGCTTAGATCGATCAAGCATCAGTACGGCCCATGTCATTACATCTGGCGTGTCGAATTACAACGACGTGGCGC
>JAAEQP010001107.1 GCA_024231375.1 bacterium
CTCGTGCGCCAGGGCTCTGACCATGTCTTCCCGCCGTCGCTGCTGTGCGAGAGCATAATCGGATTGTCCTGGCAGAGCTTGTCCCGCATGTTCCCGGTCCGCATTACCGCCAGGAAGTCGCCGTTGGGTAGTTCCCGCATCGATCCTTCGTTGTACCCCTCGCTGCCGATGAAGTCGTAGCCGGCGGTGGACAGATAACGCCATGTCTTTCCGCCGTCCTCGGACAGGCAGGTGTAGGTCCGCGAATATGGCCTGCGCGAACTGTGTGGGCAGATCTTGTCGTCGCCCACGAACCAGCCATACATCAAGGCGACAAGGCTTCCGTCAGCTCGCTCGATGATCGAGCCGTCGAACAACGGTCCGACATGGGGTCCGTGTCCGTAGGCCGCTTTTGCCTTGGGTACATGGAATTCCACATTGTCGGTCCGCACGGTGTGGCCCATGTCAAGTGACACATATCGTTGGCCTTGATGCCAACCTTTGCGCCCCTTGATGGAAGGAAAATCACGCCAGGGCATCCCCAGCACCTGACCGTTGCGAAGCTCGACGCAGCCGTTGCCGATCGTGCCCGTGTCGCGCTGCCGCCATGTCTTGCCGTCGTCGGCACTGAAATGGGTCGCGTGCAACACGGTCCCGTCTGAAAGGCGGGTCATGCGGTTCGCATGCGTTCCGGGGCACAATACGCGGGATTTCGAGACGGTCACCTTCAAACGGTCGTTGGGCGAACGGACCTTGAGGGCCACGTTGCGGACGTCCGGCTTCCTATCCACTGACGGCACGGACCGCAACGTCAACTCAAGGTGATACAGTCCCGGCTTCCAACCGGTCGTGTCGAAGTGCATCCCGATCTTATTGCTTTCGGGACTCTTGTCCAGGGCCCCGTTGTTAAGGACAAGCCTGTGGCCTTCGTCGGCCATGTAAGCGACGGGGTTTGCCGGCCCGCCGTAGGTGAACCCTGGCGGCACGTTTTCCTTGGTTA
>JAAEQP010001108.1 GCA_024231375.1 bacterium
CAAGCAGCCGCAACGAATCCTCCAGATTGCCCCACCAAACGCTTTCGTCAGGACCCATGTAATGGTTCTTCGTGGACACGACGATCTTGTCGCGCCATCCCTTAAGTGCCTGTCCAATAATCGTTTGGCTCTTGCCCCCACAGTACATGACGGCCGTGTCGATGTAATTCACGCCCAGATCGAAGGCCCGTTGGATAACGCGGACGCCCTGCTCGGGATCCGGCATGCCGTCCAGACCGTTCGGGAGACGCATGGCGCCGAACCCGAGTCTGGAAATGTCGTAACCTGTGCGGCCGAGACGTTTGTAGATCATGGAGGGTCTCCGAGCTGAAGCAGGAGTTGCTGCCGCCGGTGTCCGTCACCGGGGCTCTTCCAGACTATATCAGCCGGGCTGGAAATGCTCAATCTGCGCCGCGCAAGTTGACAGTGCCGAATGCCGATACCTACAATATGGGCGTACCACGGAATCGAACTCGACGGCCGTGGTGTTTTCAGGAGCGGTGAATGAAGCAATCCCTTGCACGACTTGTAGACGTAATTCTCAGACGCATCGAAGAGCAACCCGATTCGCCCCAGAGCGAAAAAGGGTTGCGATCCTGGCTGGTGCGCCAGGGATACGCGAAACGTGACATCGACGCGGCCATGAAACTGGTGCTGCCCCGATTCCAAGAATACATGGATGGGGGCCCTCCGTTCCGGCCGACGTCTGTCCGTGCCTTGTCGCCCAGCGAAGAGCACAAGCTGACCGGCGAAGCACGCGCCGCGCTGCTCCGATTGGAATTCTACGAACTCGTCTCGCCATACGAACGCGAGACGATCCTCGACCGTCTCAACCATTTCGACGGACCCGTCGGCATGGAGGAACTGGACTACCTGTTGTCGTGGCTGGTGTGCGGTGCTCGCGACTACGAATCCCAGCAGACGATCTACGGTGTCCTTGAGGGTGACGGGCATACGACCTTGCACTAACACGGTGCGGCCGGTGATTTCCGGACGCCCACCCTATGGAGGGTGTGGCGTCCGTTTCTGTTTCGGCTTGGCGTCCGCCGCGGGTGAGACGCTGTCGTGACCGGCCCAGACCTGCAGCGCTTCGTTGATCATCTTCAGAGCGAACGCGACTATTCCGAACACACCGTCCGCGCCTACGTGCGCGACCTCCGTCAGTTCGCCGCCTTTCTGCGACTGGGTCCCGCCGCATTCGATGACGAGGTGGCGGGAGACCCGGGGCCCCTATCCCTCGACGATCTGCGTCGTGCCCGGCGCAACGACATCCGCGCGTTCTTGGCACACGTCCAGACCCATGGCGGCACGCCCCGCACGTCGGCGCGCAAGCTGGCGTCCATCCGTAGCGCCTACAAATTCTTCTGCCGGGTCGGCGCCCTCGAACTGAACCCGGCCCAAGAAGTGAAATCCCCCAAGCTCGGCCGCGATCTGCCCGACGTGTTGAGCGTCCCTGAAGTGACCGCCTTGATCGAAGCGCCCGACCGTGCCGAACCGGCCGGAGTCCGTGATCGGGCCATTCTGGAGACGCTGTATTCGGGCGGCATCCGCGCCAGTGAATTGGTCGGCCTGTCGATGCACGACATCGATCTGTCCGGCGGCACCATGTCGGTTCTGGGGAAACGGAAGAAGGAACGCATCGCGCATCTTGGAAAGCACGCCGTGGATGCGCTGGAGGGGTACCTGGCCATCCGGCCGCACCTGGGCGCGCCCGACCATGACCATGTGTTCGTGAACCTGCGCGGCGGACCACTCACCTCCCGTAGCGTACAGCGCATCGTCGAACGCTACGCGCGAGCGTCCTTGCCCGGCCGCCGCGAAGTGTCGCCCCACACCCTGCGCCACACCTTCGCTACCCACATGCTCAACGCCGGCGCCGATCTTCGGGTGGTGCAGGAACTACTCGGCCACGAAAGCCTGTCGAGCACCCAGATCTACACCCACGTGAGCATCGACCGCCTCAAACAGGTCTACCACGACGCCCATCCCCACGCGTGACGCAAGAGCTTACCCTCGCCCAGCGGGAGAGGGCAGGGTGAGGGGTCCGGCTTCCCTCTCCACCCACTCGCGGGGGCCTGCTACGAAACCGCGGTTCTGAGGGGATCACCCCTGAGCCTTCACGAATCGCACACCCGTCACCTTGCCCGCCTTCTTCTCGACGAACAGGTTGCCTACCTCGACGCTGTTGCCTCCCCCGCGGAAGCCCTCGCCCGGTCGGCTCCGCGCCGTTGGGTTGTACAGGCCGATGCGCACCGCGTACTTGCCCAGGCCGGCCGTGTTCGGGATCTCCACTTCCACGCGTCCCAAGGGGTAGTCGCCACCAGCCGTCCAATCGAGCGTGGACG
>JAAEQP010001109.1 GCA_024231375.1 bacterium
CCTCAAGCTAGCGCGTCTGCCAATTCCGCCACCCGGACGCAGGAAACAAGTGGGGCTCAGCATATCCCTGCGCCCACGACTGCCGACGCGGCAGGATGGAAGCGTGTCCACGGTGCCACGTGATTCCTTGTCATCCGAAATGGAAGGCGATGCGGTCGCCATTACGCGTGATCTGATTCGCATTGATACGAGCAACTGGGGTCCAGATCCCCGGACAGTGGGCGAGGCAGACGCCGCGGAGTACTGCGCAGAGCGACTGCGCGAAACAGGGTGGGATCCCGAAATCATCGTGACGAGCAACGATCGACGTCGAGGAGTGGCCCTACGAATACCAGGTGTCGACGCCAGCGCCGCGGCCTTAGTCGTGCACGGGCATTTGGATGTCGTTCCAGCGGTGGCCAGCGATTGGACGCATCCACCCTTCGCGGCGGAAGTCGACAACGGCTTCATCTGGGGTCGAGGCGCCGTGGACATGAAGAACATGGACGCGATGATCATGGCGGTGGTGCGCCACTGGGGGCGGACGGGAG
>JAAEQP010001110.1 GCA_024231375.1 bacterium
CAATTCGGCCGCATCGCGGACAAAGAAGTTATGTTTCGTAATGGGCACTGTCAGCCCGTAGGTGTCGACTTCCTGAAACGCGTCCGTGCCTATCATGGCTGAAGGGACTTGACCCGTGATGGCAATGATGGGAACCGAATCCAGCTTGGCGTCGGCAATAGCCGTCAACAGATTTGTGGCGCCCGGTCCCGACGTCCCCAGACACACGGCAGCGCGTCCCGTGGCCCGCGCCATGCCCTGCGCAATGAACCCGGCCCCCTGCTCGTGCCGCGCCAACACATGACGAATCTCGCTCGACCGTAACGCGTCGTACAGCGGCAGGTTCGCCCCGCCGGGAATCCCCGCAACGGTGTTGATGCCTTGACGCTCCAACAGCGTCGTGATGATTTCCGCGCCTGTCCTTCGCATTCCGCACCTCCATTCGCCCTGTCAACGCCGGCGACGGGGGATGCTCAGATGCAGAAAGCCCCCGTCGGCGTCGCGCCGACGGGGGCTTGTTGTTGTATGTAACCGACCCCTACGGCACGACGCACCGCACCACCACCCGTACTACCACGAGTACGGATTCGGTAACGCGTACGATATTCGTGCCAAGAGGCTTCATAGTGTTCTATCCTATCCTGTCCAACACCCAATTTATACCACGCGATCCTCGATCATGTCAATTCACTGAAGCAGGGCTTGCCCGCAGGCCCGCGCTCCCTTCTCCCCCGACAAGGGGCAGCACCCCACCAATCTTAGTGCTCCCGAGTTTCGGAATCGGCACAAGGCAGGAAGATTGAAGACCCGCCTACGGCGGGCGAGCCCCTCACCCCACCCCTCTCCCGTCGGGAGAGGGCGGACGACGGTCCAAACCGGCCTCATCGCCCACACAGACCGCAACCGACTCGCTGAGCCTGGCTGCTTCGGGACACTCCTTGTGGTCGTGAATGCGCCTGGATGGAAACTGGGGATTCCTGAGCCCACCAATCCATTGACAGCCCGCCCCGATCTCCCTACACTTGAAGTAGACCGGCCGACTCGGAACCGCATCGAACTGCCCTCGTCCGAGATGTATCGAATGTCATACGGATGCTGAGCGAACCAGCGCGAGGCCCACGTGCAACTCGACATCTACCGGAAGCATGCAACGACGACGCTCGCCACGGCGGAGTCCCGTCGCTGATGCGTGCGCGACAGATCATCCCGACTGCTCTGTGTGGCGCACTGGTCGCCGTCCTTGGGGCTACGCCAATCCTTCTCCTGGCCGGCGTTCCGCCTCTCCCCCACGCCTTTCTCCTCGTCACGATCATCGGCGCCGCCGCGGGCCTCGCGGGCGCAATCGTTGCATGCACCGCCTGGCCCCGGTCAAAGACTCCGGGACCCCAAGCCGAAGAGCCGACGGATGCAGAGCGGACATTCCGCACCATGGCCGCCTCCATCCCGTGCGCCGTCTTCCGGTGCTCCCTCGACGAGCATTGGACCATGCACATCATCGGCAGACAGATTGAGGAAATCACTGGATACCCGGCCTCCGGGTTCCTTCATAACGCCGTCCGCTCCTACGCCAGCATCATCCACCCTGACGACCTTGTCTCCGTGAAGGAGGATGTGTTCACCGCCGCGGCCGCGAACCAGCCCTGGACGCTCGAGTACCGAATCCGTCACGCCGACGACACCTACCGCTTCGTCTTCGAACGGGGCCGCACCGTCCGCGACCATGCCGGCGAGGTCAAGTACCTCGACGGATTCATCCTCGACAATGCCGCTCGCCACCGCGCCGAACAGGCCCTGCGGGACGAGAAGCTCTTCGCAGACACCGCGCTCAACAGCTTGCCGGGGTTGTTCTACGTGTTCGACTCGGAAGGCCGATTCCTGCGCTGGAACAACAACCTCGCGACCGTCAGCGGGTATACCGACAAAGAGATCGCCGGAATGGCCGCACTGGACTTCTTCGCGGATGAGGGCCGTGAGACGGCGCGCGAGGCCGTCCGTGAGGCCTTTGTTAGCGGCGAACACTCCATGGAAAACGATCTCTTCACCAAGAGTGGGGAGAAGATCCCGCACTTCTTCACCGGCGTTCG
>JAAEQP010001111.1 GCA_024231375.1 bacterium
CCTGCCGAAGCGGTAGCCGAAGAAGCGCCTGCCGAAGCGGTAGCCGAAGAAGCGCCTGCCGAAGCGGTAGCCGAAGAAGCGCCTGCCGAAGCGGCGGCTGAAGAAGCGCCCGCCGAAGCGGCCCCCGAGGCAGAGGCGGAAGCGGCTCCAGCCGACGACGCCGACGACGCGGAGACGCCCGCATAGAACGGTGCGCCCAATGGGCACCGTGGATTGGTACGACAAGCGAGCGCTGTTTCGCGGAACAGCGCTCGCTTTTTTCATCAGCCGAAGGCGGCTTGACACGATCGACACGGCCGGGTAGGCTTCCCGGCACAAGGACGGCTTTGATTATCGCCCCGGATAACGGTGGCCGAGGAGACAGGGATGAAGGCGAAACGAGCGAAGGCAGCCAAGAAACACAAGCTGGCAGGAACGGAAATGAGCGGCGCCGACATGGTGCTGCAGGTGTTGGCCGACGAAGGCGTGGACACGGTCTTCGGATACAGTGGCGGCGCCATTCTGCCAACGTACGACGCCGTCTTTCGATACAACGCTACGCAAGCCAAGAGCAAGCAAGTCCGCCTCATCGTACCCGCGAACGAACAGGGGGCCGGGTTCATGGCCGCGGGCTACGCGCGGGCCACGGGCAAAGTCGGCGTGGCTATCGTCACGTCGGGGCCCGGAGCGACCAATTGCGTGACACCCATCCGCGATTGCATGGCGGACTCCGTGCCCGTCGTGTTGATCTGTGGGCAGGTACCGCGGTCGGCCATCGGAACGGACGCGTTTCAGGAAGCGCCCGTATACAACATCATGAGCGCGTGCGCGAAGCATGTGTTTCTGTGCAGCAAGCCCGAAGAGCTCGAAGAGACCGTCCGGACAGCGTTTGCCATCGCGCGTAGCGGCCGGCCCGGTCCCGTCGTTATTGACGCCCCCAAGGACGTGCAGAACTACATCGGCACGTTCAAAGGCGAGGGCCAGCTTCCCTTCCGTGGCTTCGAGGAACGTCTTTCGCGGTTGGAGAAGTCGCGCGTGACCAAGGAGAGCGCCAAGGACTTCTTCCGCATGCTTCGTGACTCGTCAAAGCCCCTGCTGTACGTGGGTGGCGGTGCGATCATCGGTGAAGCAGCCAAGGAAGTGCGGGCCTTCTCGAAGCGGTTCCAGATTCCTGCTGTCACTACTTTGACCGGAATCGGAAGCATGGACACCCGCTCGGACCTCTGCCTCCACATGTTGGGCATGCACGGCGCGGCCCACGCCAACTACGCCGTCGAGGACTGCGACTTCGTGATCGCCGTGGGTGCGCGGTTCGACGACCGTGTGGCCGGCAAGGTGGACGCTTTCGCGCCCAACGCGAAGTACGTTGCCCACATCGATATCGATGCCGCCGAGATTGGCAAAGTCCTTGGGGTCGATTGGTCGCATGTGGGTGATGCCAAGACTGCGCTCAAAGATCTGATGGCGGCCGGCAAGGGATTCACCAAGAGTTTTTCGCGCTGGACGTCGCATGTGAAGAAGCTGAAGCGCGACCATCCCATGTCGTACAAGAAGACCGGAAAAGCGATCCAGCCCCAGCATGTGATCGAGGTCTTGAACGAGGTTACCAAGGGCGAGGCCATCATCTGCACGGGCGTGGGTCAGCACCAGATGTGGGCAGCCCAGTTCTGTGAACTGCACCAACCCCGCATGTGGCTTACGTCGGGAAGCATGGGCACCATGGGGTTCGGACTGCCCGCATCCATCGGCGCGCAAGTGGCGTGTCCCGGCAAGACTGTCGTGGACATCGACGGTGACGGTAGCATTCGGATGAACCTGGGCGAGATCGAGACTCTCTCCACGTACGACATACCCGTGAAGATTCTTCTGCTCAACAACCTGGGTGATGGGATGGTCCGGCAGTGGCAGAAACTGTATTTCGGCGAACGGTTCTCAGGCACCGACAAGTCGCTTCACAAGAAGGATTTCGTGAAGGCGGCCGAGGCGGACGGAATCGGGTTCGCCAAGCGGCTCACCGACAAGTCGAAGTTGAAGCAGATGCTCAAGGCCTTCATCGCTTACGACGGCCCCGCGCTGCTGGAAGTGATGATCGACCGTGACGCCGGCGTGTATCCGATGGTAGGCCCCGGCATGGGCTACAAAGAGATGAACACGGGCGAGTTCATCCCCGCCCGCGAAGTCGCGCCGGAGTCGGAAGACAAGGCCGAAGAAGAGAAGGACATGACCAAGATCCCCGAGCTGTTCTAGCAGCCGGTACGAAAGACTCACGTCGCCGTGGCCCAAGAACGAGGGGCCGCGGCGACGTTTCTCTTTCAGAGCGCCACTAACGGGTCACGCGTGCCACTTTCGCGCCCGCGGCGTCTTCCACGTGACCGCAGACCACCCGGAACCCCACGTTGAACACCCGCTGGTGCGGCCGATAGGCGATGCGGAACGATGCGGTCGCCCGCTTGGGACGGTCGTACCAGGAGCCGCCGCGCGCGACGCGTTTGTCGTCCTGCGTTGCAGCGGTCCATTCCCACACGTTGCCGTGCATGTCGTGCAAGCCCCAGGTGTTCGCTTGGTATCCGCCCACGTCGGCCGACACGAGTGCGCCGTCGTTGAAACTGTTGTTCCGCGGAATCCAATCGTCATAAGGGGTCGCGTTCGCCAGCGGAGCGTACACCTGATAGGGGTTGTCGGCGAATTCGCGCAGTTTCATGTCCGCCAGGTTGGCGGACCCCGAAAAATCGCTTCCCAAGGCACCGAAGTGGAATTCGGTCGCAGCGCCCGCGCGACAGGCCCATTCCCACTGTCCTTCGGTCGGCAAGGTGAACGCCTGGCCTGTTGACTGGGTCAACCAGGCACAGAAGGCGTCCGCCCGTTCCGGGGACACGCGTACGACGGGCTGTTGCGGACCGTTGACCGGGAACCCGTGTACGCCGAACTGATAGGCGTGCTTCGTCTCGACGCGGCTGTCGTGGGTTGGGTCGAAGGCGGCATACTGCCCATTCGTGACCTCGCACGTCGACATCCAGAACGGCCGCTCGATGGTGACCTCTTGTCCGGACTCCGTTATCAGCGTTCCGGCGGGGATCAGCACCATCTCCAGAGAGAGAGCGTTGCCCAGGTCGATGGTTTGCTTGTCCGCACCCAGTGCGGTCTGCAATTGCGCTGCCGTCTCGGTTGTGAAGGCCCACGACGTGTCGGCGGCCTGACGGGCCGGCGCGGGGGACGCCATGATCGGGGCCGTCGGAAGTGGGGCGGTCTCTGGAATGATCTCAGGATTGACCGTGAGCCCCCCATAGATGCGGCCCAGTTCGCACTGCCGCTCAGCGAGTTGAAGCGCACTCGGGCCGGCCACTTCATGCCAATAGCCATGGTACGGCGCGTTGAGATCGATCCAGGTCACCAGGCGGTCCCATGCTTCGTCGTCAAGGCGCACACTGTGGTGTCCCTGTTGAAGCATCTGGACCAGTTCCGTCGTGTCCGCGTGAAATTCCATGGGCGTCAGCATGTGGTAGTCGCTCTCAATGCCGGGACGCCGAACGAACTTGTGCAGGTTGGCGTACCCCACCGAGAAGCGTCCTCCCAGCCGACCGCCCTGCCCCGGAGTGACAGACTTCCAATCCGTGAGCTTGACGTCGCCCCGCAGGTTGGGTGCGGCGCCTTCCGATCGAAGGTGGCAGGAGACGCAGTATTGATCCAGCACCGGCTGGACCTCGCGCGCGAAACTGAATCCACGCACCGGGCCCCGCCACGGCGTGATATCGGATGGCGCTTTGAGAGCGGCCATGCTCGCCTTTGAATCGGGCGATGCGTTCTGGGGTTCGTGGCACCCAACACACGACAGGGTCTCGCCCGGCATGGCCGTGAACCAACTCCGCATGAGTTGGAGGGCCTTGCCTTCGCTGTCCAAGGGTTGCACGGCCAGCGGCATATTGGCGGGGACGCGGAACATGGCGGAACCGTCCTCCTCCACCGGAACCGTGCCAACCACGCGTTTGATATCCCACGGACCATCCATGCCGACTACGCCCAGGAGCCCGCCCATGCCCCGGTAGCTGTAGTGGTATTCAATGAGCCGCAACTGCTTCACCGCGCCACGCGGGATGCCCTTCAACCCTTCGCCGGCATAGATGTCCTGGAGATAGACCACGGCGTCGTCGCGGGCGAGGTCCACGCGGTCCGGAATCACGGGAGGCCGTTGGCGCGTGCGTAGGGGGGTCGGCTCCAGCAGAGCATAGCCGGGCTGCTCCTGGAGAAGGAGGATGTTGTCGAATACATCGACGAGATAGATGCCCCACGGCGCGTCGTTCGACGGTTTGCACGATGCCAGGAAGAAATCGCGGCTGAGCGGGTAGGGGTGCAGGAACTTGGGCCATGACGCGTCGACCAGTTGATCGCGGATGATGGTCTCTACGTTCTGGCCGTGTCCGGGTATTCGTTGCACCGCGCTGTCCGCCTCCCGCCGTCCTTTGGCCGGGTCGAACAGTACGAGTTCGCCCATGCGCCGGACGCCATGGTGGCCTGTGACGATGCCTGCCACCATGGTGGGATGGCCAGGCACCGACCGGGCGTAGAACGTGCCGTTGGGCCAATAGGAGTTGCTATGGCAATACTCCATCTGCGCGGTGCCGTCGGGGTTCATGTGGAACAGCAGCCGTGTCTGGGAGTGAGGCGTGTCCGTGTATTCCCATCGAAGGTAGAGCACACGGCCGTTGTTGAGCACGGTCGGGCACCAACTGTGCTCCTGATCGAATCCCAGTTGCCGAATGCCCGTGCCGTCTGCATTCATCGTGTACAGGTTGGCCACATGCGAACTGCCGTCCACGCAAGGCACCGCCCGCATGGGGGCCGTCGACGTGAAAATGATGCGTCCGTCGGGCAGGTAGCAGGCGTCGTAGTTGTCGACGTCCTTCTCGGTGTGCGGCGTGACTTTTCTCAATCCCGTTCCGTCGATGCCCACTTCCCATATCTGCCAGCAGTCCTGTTCGTCCGTCATGGAGAACAACATGTGCGTGGCGTCGTAATGGAGATCCACATCGCCCACAAACACGTCGCTTTTCGGCTTGAACGTCACCTGAGGCTCCGCATCGGGTTCACGGTACTGAAGCAGCGCCGTGGCGTCGTCGTAACCGTGCCGTGCGAGCGAGCAGTTGCCCTGCCAGTTCGCGGGCAAGCCAAGGCCGGGACTCTTCTCGCTTCGTTTCACGAGCAGGATGGTGTCGAAGTCCAGCAACGGATTGGCCAGCAACGCTTCCCTGCGGAAGGCGAGAAGTTCCTCGGCCGCCTGAAGCGTATCGGACTTCCGGTTGCGAAGGGATGTAGCGAAACCGGCGGTCTTCCCGTCGAGTTTGCGTTCGTATTTGGTCAGACGACGGCGTATCGTGCCGTCCGTGTCGTATTGGCCGGGGTAGGTGGCTGCCAAATGGTCGACGGCTCGACGCAGGGCGGGCAGGTTGGCCTGTTTGACGCGCTCTGCGACACGCTGAAGACGATGGCGCAGTTGCGCGGCTTGGGCGTACTGTGCCAGCCAATCGGGCGCATCACACGACGGATTGGCTTTCACCAGCTTCTTGAATCCCGCGGACAGTGCAACGCCATGGCCGCCCAGGGAGTCCAGGGCGGTAGCCATCATGCCACGTTCCATGGCGGAATCCGTCTGCTCGAACCAGCGGAGGTACGATCCGTCCGGGGCGTCCGCCTTCATGGCCGCCGATTCCACGGGGAAGTCTTGCTCAAAACGGTTCCACAGCACTTGTGTGCCGCTCCTTGCATCGTAGACGAGGAACTCCGACGAGCCATTGGCGTCGGCTCCGTCAATACCGATCCACGCCTGGAACCGGGTATGGCGCCCGCCCAGATCGTAGACGAGACGGCTCGGCGCATGGGCATATACCCCATGGGCAAACGTGCGGCCCGCCACGGAGATCGGTACGCCACCATGGTTTCGGTCGAGGTACAGTTTGCCCCACCCGACGGAATGCGACGCGGGTTTCAGATCGCGCAGTTTGGTGGCGCTGCCATCCGCCGCCAGAAGGACCGCTTCGGCCCACACGGTTTGGTCGCTGCTGTAGTTGTCGCCGCCGATGGTGGCCTCCAGACACAAGGAGTCGAGGCCCGTGACGTCGATATCGATCTGCCTGGCCTTGTCTCCCCCTCGCATGACGCCGCTTGCGTAGGGGTGGAAAGCCTTGTCGCCACGGCTTTCCCCGAGCGTGGCTCGCGTAGCCACCATGCTCTCCGCCCACGTGTCGCGCTTGACGTAGGACTGAGCGCGAGCGGCTGAGATTGGCAGTAGACAGCATAGCGCGAGGACCAGGATGCTTCGTGCTGCGATTCTCATCGTGAGAGCCTTCTCCGTGTTGAAAGTACTTCACCGGGGACGACAGCGCGGGTCCAGCCGCCCATACCCCGTATGGCTGGACCTCAAGCAGGCCTGTCCCGTATTGTACCGGGAGTCGGCGCGAGTTGGTAGTCCGATGATGGACTTGGGAGGGCATGAATGCTGACGCGAGAGACCTTTACAGGCCCTTGGGCAGGACTTCCCGTGGCATGGACCGAAGAGGATACCTTCGACGAATCCGCCTACCGGGCCTGTGTGGCGCGGTGTTGCGAGGCAGGAATCCCCGGGGTGTATTGCGGTGGGACTACGGGCGAGTTCTATGCGCTTGAGCTTGACGAGTTTAGAGCCGTGGCCCGCGCAACGGTCGAGGAATGCCACGCCCATGACACACCCGCTATGGTCAGTTGCACCGCCACATCGACCCGAGGGGCCGCAATCCGGGCGGCCTACGCGGCCGAGCTGGGGGCCGATGCCGTGCAATGCGCGTTGCCTTTCTGGATGGAACTGCAGGATGACGAAGTCGTGCCCTTCTTTGTGACGGTCTCCGATGCCTGCGGCGGATTGCCCTTCTCCATCTACGAGACCCTGCGCACCAAGAAGGCCCTGTCCCTGGATCTGCACAAGGCCGTGAAGGAAGCCGTGTCGAACTACCTCATGGTGAAGGCCAATTCGGGCACCCTTGGCGCGGAGCCCGATGGATGCCGCGAGTTGTCCGAGTTCGTCAACGTATTCGTCAACGAGTCCATGTGGGCTGACTTGGGTCCCTGTGGCATTCGCGGTTGTTGCAGTGCCATGGTGTACTGGAACCCGCGCATCATTCTCGCGCTCTGGGCCTTGGTCCAGGGGGGGCAGTGGGACGCGTTGCGCGAGGCCGCCCAGCCTCTTGGCGAACTCCATGGCTTCCTGATGAGCCATTGCGCGCCGAAGGGATTCACCGACACGGCGTACGATCACATGGGCGCCGTGGCCACGGGGTTCCTGCCGATGGCGGTGCGCAGCCGCGGGCCCTACCGCAGCGCCACCGACGTCGACGTGGCGGAATTCCGTGCGTGGTGTGCCGAGAACTATCCCGAGTTTCTTGAACTGTAGCGCGGTAGCGCCTGAATGGAGATACGAATGAGACCGGATGGCAAAGGAAAGACGACGATTCTCGGTGAAGGCACGTGGCTGCGGCTCGTGGATCGCGATACGTGGGAGCATGTGGAACGCAAGCGGGTCACCGGCGTCGTTGCCATGGTGGCCGTGACCGATGCGCGCGAGATTGTGCTCGTCGAACAGTTCCGCATGGCGCTCCAAACACGGACCATCGAGTTGCCGGCGGGCTTGGTGGGCGACATTCCCGGCGGTGAAGACGAGCAGATGGTCACGGCCGCCCGTCGTGAATTGATTGAAGAAACGGGCTACGACCCCTCCGATATGCGCGTGCTCACCGTCGGCCCCACATCGTCCGGCATCTGCTCGGAGACCATCACCTTCTACCTCGCGACGGGACTCACGCGGGTGGGCGAAGGCGGAGGAGACCATTCCGAGGACATCACGGTCCACGTGGTGCCGTTGGACGGTGCTGACGCGTGGCTCGAAGAACAAACCCACCGGGGCGTGCTCATCGATCCGAAGGTTTACGCAGGGCTCTACTTCGCCGGACGTCCGGAGGCCTAGCGGTCGCAGCAGACGAGTGTCACCTTGTCTTCACAGCCTTCGTGTCTCGCCCACAGCTTCAGCACTGCCATCATGAGTGTGTCTGCCCGGGTGACCGACTCGTACTGGGCGTTTGCGGTCGATGCTCTGGGAAGGGGCGACGTGTCGTCGATGAAGAGGTCGATGGCGGTTCGCGCGAAGTGGTCCGCGCGATCCAGGAAGGCCTGTTCGCCCGTGAGTTCGTGACACGTCAACAGTAGGAAGATGGCGTCGCGTGCCACCGTCGCGGTCAGCATGTTTCAGCAGTTGGCGTGAGGAGCGCGCGAATCCGACGCGCGAGATCGGCGAGTTGGTACGGCTTCTGGATCGTGCCCTTCGCGCCCTTCGACACCAAATCGTCATCACGGGCCGACATGTCGTGCCCACTCGACATAATCACCCGTACCTCGGGGTCCATGTCAATCAATCCGCGAAGGCACTCTTCGCCCCCCATCCGGGGCATCGCGACATCGAGGAGAACCGCGTCGATCTCGCCCGGCAACTCGCGATACGTCGCCAAGGCCTCCACTCCGTCTGCCGCGGCGAACACACGGTACCCGAGACGCTGGAGCATTTGGGACGCCACGTTGCGCACCACCTGCTCATCGTCGACGATCAGGATCGACTCCGAACCGGTCGGGATCTCCTGTAGGCTTGAGGACCGGGACTGCTGGGTGCTCTCCCGGATGAGCGGCAGGTATACCCGGAACGTTGTACCATGGCCTTCCTCACTATACACCGTGATCACTCCGCTGTGATCGCGCACGTTCTGCCAGACGACCGCCAATCCCAGGCCCGTGCCCTTCTTCTTGCCCAGCGTCTTCGTGGTGAACAGGGGTTCGAAGATCCGGCTCAGGCTCTCCTTGTCGATTCCTTTGCCCGTGTCGTGGACTTCCAGTAGCGCATGTTCACCAGGCGCCAGCGAGGGCTGATCGGGCCGGGGCTCCGAATCAACGTCCACGTTGGACGCGCGGACCGTGATATGCCCCCCGTCCGGCATGGCCTCGGCGGCGTTCATGCACAGGTTCAGGAAGATCTGATGCAACATGGCAGTGCTTCCGTTGATCACAAGCTCGTGGTCCGGCATCTCCATCGCCATTTCGGTGTCCTTCGGCAGCGTGTGCGCGAGCACCACCTGGACTTCCCGCAAGGCCTGGCACAGATCCGTCGGAGCGAACTCCTGGCTTCCGTGGCGGCTGAAGCTAAGCAGGCGCTGGATAAGATCGGCCATGTGCCTGCACGTGCTCTGGATCTGCAGTAGATCGTTCTCGATCTCCTGGTCGCGGGCACGCAACAGGGCCAGTTCCACGTAGCCCATGATGCCCGTGAGCATGTTGTTGAAGTCGTGTGCGATCCCCCCCGCAAGCTGGCCGATGGTTTCCATTCTCTGAGACTGACGCAGCTGCTCCTCGAGAAGAACCTTCTCCTGCTGGAGGCGTGCTCGCGCCAAGGCCCCGTCAACGGACCGTCGCAGGAGGTCGGGCGTCAGTTCGCCCTTCACCAGATAGTCATTGGCGCCCTCTCGAATGAGATCCGCCGCCAGACGTTCGTCCCCCTGCCCGGTCAGCATGATGATGGGCCGCTCGTCACCGAGGTGACGCAACCGTTTCAGCACATCCAGCCCGGTCTGTCCTCCCAGCACATAGTCCAGCAGAATCGCGTCGATCATACGACGCTTGAGATCTTCCTGCGCGCTCTCCAGCGTCGGATGGGCAAGCAACTCGGCCTGCCAATCGGGCACGTGGCCGACGTGGCGCCGAAGAATCTCGAGGTCGGCCGGGTCGTCGTCGATCGCCAACAGAGTGAGCCGTGTGTTCGTCATGTACCCTCTCGCTTGGGTGGCAAGGTCACGACATCGAACCAGTACCGCTCCAACGACTGGACGACATCCGCAAAACGGTCGAAACTCATCGGTTTCGTGATGTATGAGTTCGCCCCGAGCTCGTACGTCCGGGAGATGTCGTCTTCCCGCTCCGACGTAGTCAGCACGATCACGGGGATATGGCACAGTCTGCCGTCGTCACGGATCTGGCGGAGCACCTCCGCGCCGTCCACGCGGGGCATGTTGAGGTCGAGGATAATCAGGTCCGGCTCCGGCGATACGGCTGGATGGCCATATTCCTTACGGCGGAACAGGTAGTCCAGGGCCTTCTCGCCGTTCTCCACCACGTACAGCGCCCCGCAGGAAGGACATTCCTGCAGCGCGCGGCGCGTGAGTTCCTGATCGGCGGGATCGTCCTCTACGAGCAGGATGACCCCAGTTTCCTGTTCGTCCACGCAGTTCCCCATTGGAAGATACCTCACCTGGGTTTGCAGCCCTGCACCCCAGACCGCGCCCTGAAGGTACTTCGGTCCGCCACCTGGCAAGCGACCGACAGGGCGCACACCTTGCATATCCCTAATACCATTATATACCTTGTTTGTGGAGACACCGCAAGCGGATTGCCGCATTTTCGCTGTGATCGACGATCCGCGGGCGCTACCCCGCGGAGTTTCGCGCCATTTCGGGATGGCTCTCCGGGGCGGTCTCTGTCCCTTGCATACCAACACGTGGAGGATGGCTTTGTGGGCACCCCGATCGCGGGAATGACCTTGTCCTGTCTGGTTCTGCAGGCCGGCGAAGGAGGAATCGTGGACGCCATGTTCGACCAAGAGATACCTCATCTGTACGAACCAGGACGGGGACTTCCCGAGACCGCTCCCGACGGCTCGGCGTGGACCGGCTACGTCCACGTCCGTACCGGTGAGACCCGTGCGGTGGCGATCACCGCGTCGGGGCTGCGCGTCGGACTGCGCTTCCGCGACGGACAGTGGGCCTGTCGCTCACGCGGTCCGCAGCCCGCGCACGAGAATGGCGGCGCGGGATCGGGCATGAGCATGCACGAGGGTACCTTCTACCTTCTGCCCTACCACCTGGCAAGGGCCCACGGGTTTCTGAACTAGGCCGCGTGCGTGGTCGTCACCGAGACGCCCGCCCAATGGAGCCCCGATTTGACACGCAAGAGGGTGTTTGGTCCAGAATGACGTTGAAGCAGGACAGGCGGCCAACTGGGATGATCCTGCGAGAGAGGTATTGAATGGGACGCGTCCGAATACTAATCGTAGAGGAAACGGCCACCACGACCGGTGAACTGCGCGCGGAACTCGACCGGCTGGGCTACGACGTGGCCGGGGTGGCCGCGACCGCCGACGAGGCGGCCGCGTTGGCAGCGAGTCGCCGTCCCGACCTCCTCCTGTTCGCGCCCCCCGCCAATGGTACGCCGGGCCCAGGCAAGGCTGCGCTGGACATGGGCCGGGATCTGGGCCTTCCCGTTCTGTTCCTGACCACCGCGGACGGCCACGCCTATGACGTCCTTCCGCCGGAGACGGGCGCGTTCGCATTCGCCCCGACATCCTCCCCGCCGTGCGGCTTAAGAGCGGGTATTGAGTCCGCCCTGCGCGCGCCATCCGAGAACACGATCCCCTGCCCCACGCGTGAAGACGACTCGGGACGAGCGCCAGCGGCCGGCGAGTCGGACGCGGCGATCGCCGAGAGCGAAGAGCGATTCCGGTACCTCTCCGAGGCCGCCTTTGAAGCCATCATCGTGCATGAGGAAGGCCGGCTGCTCGAGGCGAACCGGGCGTACTACGACCTGTTCGGCTACACGGAAGAAGAACTGCGCGACATCGACGCCATGCAGAAGACCATCGTCACCGAGTCTCTGATCGGCGCCCGGCAAAACGTCACCGACGGCGTCACTGGTCCTTACGGGATCACGTGCGTCCGCAAGGACGGAACCCGCTTCCCGGCGGAGGTGCGCGCGCGGAACACCACCTACCGGGGGCGGCCCGCCCGCGTAGCAGCCATCCGCGACATTTCGGAGCAGACCCGCGCGGACGCTATCCTCCGCAGGCGCGAAGCCATCATGGCGGCGGGCGCCTTCGCTGCCGACCGCCTGTTGCGAGGCGGGGCGTGGGAAGACAGCGTGCCGGAGATTCTCGCGCGCTTGGGGGAGGCAACGCGAGTAGACTCCGTGTACGTGTTCCAGAACCACCGATCCGAGGACGGCGTTCTCCTCGCGACGGAGAGATTCCACTGGCTCAGGGGGGCAGGCCCGGATAGCCGCAGAGAGGGTTTCCCGCCCACGGACGTGCCATGGTTGGCGTCCGGGTTCGCCCGGTGGAAACAGGTGTTGGAGAGCGGCGGCACCGTGCTCGGACACGTTAAGGATCTTCCCCCCGACGAGGCCGCGTCTCCTTTGCTCCAGGGCATTCGTTCCGCGGCGGCCGTGCCCATCACCGTCGGAGGCGTCTGGTGGGGGTTTCTCGGCCTCGATGTCTGGGAAGACCACTGGGAATGGTCGCAGGTGGAGGTCGACGCCCTACGCGCCGTGGCGAGCACCCTGGGTGCGGCCATTCAGCGCGTCGAAGCCGAGGAACTGCTGCGGGCGCAGCAGGAGGACTTGGCGTTCATCCTCGATTCCGTTCCCGCCTACATTTTCTACCGCGATGTGGAGGGCCGTTACCTTCGCGTCAACAGGGCCCTCACCGACGTCACCGGCATTCCGGAGGACCAGTGGATCGGGAGAACACCGGACGAGCTTTTCCCCGATCTCGGACGCCGGTGCCGGGAGCAGGATGACACCGTGATACGGACCGGCGTGAGTTCGCGGGGCGTGCAGGAACCGATTCAGACCAAGGACGAGGTCCGGTGGGCCCTCACCGACCGGATGCCGTACCGCGACTGGGACGACCGGATCATTGGCATTATCGGGATGTCGGTCGACATTTCCGAGCTCAAACGAGCGGAAGAACAGATCCGGGCGTTGACACAGCAACTCCTGAAGGCGCAAGAGACGGAGCGCCACCGCATCGCCCGCGACCTCCACGACCACGTGGCGCAGGATCTTTCCACATTGAAGATCGCCTGCGACATGTTGTTCGACGGCGATGAGCGGTTTCCCGACGAAACGATGCAACGCATGCGCCGAATGTCGGACCTGCTGCGAGACGCCATCGCGGGGGTTCGCGACATGGCCTACGGGTTGCGTCCACCCGGTCTGGACGAGCTGGGTATTGTGCGCACCGTCTACGAGTACTGCCAGGAATTTGCGCAACGATCGGGGCTCGAGGTGCACTTCAGTTCCGCGGGACTTGACGATCTGCAGTTGGACCCGGAAACAGGAATCAATCTGTACCGGCTTGTGCAGGAGGCATTGAACAACGTGCGAAAGCACGCCCGTGCACGGCGCGTGACCATTCGTCTTGTGGCGTCGTTCCCCGACATCATCCTTCGGATCGAGGACGACGGAAGAGGATTCGAGCCGAAAGGGCGGCGCGTGAAGGCCCTGAACGAGAAACGCATGGGCCTGCGAAGCATGGAAGAGCGCGCCACGCTTCTGGATGGACGAATGACTGTCCAATCGAGGCCCGATAGTGGTACAATGATAGTTATTGAGGTACCCTACAAGGAGAGGCGGCGTGACTCGAAAGAAAAGCGTACTGATTATTGACGACCACCCTCTGTTCCGGGAGGGCCTGAAGGCCATCATCGAACGTGACGACGGCTATGAAGTGGCCGGCGAGGCAGGCGACGGCCGGGAAGGACTCCGGCTCGCGCGCAAGCACCGGCCGGACCTGGCTGTCGTCGACATTTCGTTGCCGGACAAGGACGGCATACAGCTAACTCGCGAGATCCAGGCATCGGACACGGAAACCCAGATTCTGATCGTCAGCATGCACGCGAACTTCGACTACATCTCGGCTGCGTTCAGAGCGGGTGCGGGCGGATACATGGTCAAGGAGTCCGCTTCGAGCCGGCTTCTCCAAGCCCTGGACTCGGTCGCAAAGGGCGAGATGTTCCTTGACGGCCTGGTGTCTTCCGAAGTCGTTAGACGGCTGACGACGCCTTCCGAAAGCGAAGGCGACATCACCGACACGGCATACAACAGCCTGACGCAACGCGAACAGGAAGTCATGCGGTTCCTCGCGCAGGGCCTCCCCAGCGATGAGGTGGCGGAACGGCTGGCAATCAGCCGGAAGACTGTTGACAACCATCGCTCCAACATCATGCGCAAGCTGAATCTCAAGAACGGGACCCAACTCGTGCACTACGCGGCGCGACTCGGGTTGATCGAGATGGAGCAGTGGAAAGCCTGACACGCTGGCAATCCTCCGGGAAAACAGCGACTTAGGGATGACCACCACGGCCCGGAATCGGTTCGAGGAGGTTCTCAACCGGTTGCCGAGGACCGGTTGCGACCGAGTGAGGCGCTGTCGGCAACATACTCACGGCCGCGGGTCGCGGCGCCGTTTCCGGCGGCCGGCGCACTCCGGATGCCTCACGTCGCCCGCTGGCCTTTCACGGCCTGCCGCCCCAATCGCAGGCGATTTCGGCAACCGGGTATCCAGATTGGGCGTCGCGGAGTATAATAGGGCTTGTACTGCCTTGAGCCGCGGGCCACGAACCGTAGAGGGAGACCCGCGGCCTACACGGATAGTAAGCTGATAAGGAGAGGCCTTCTGTGTCAGGGGACAAGGACAACCCGGGGGCGCTCGACAAGGCGACGTCCGACGCCACCGAAGCCGGGACTTCGAGCCGCGTCCACGTGTCGCGGACACCCGCGGGATCGGCCCGAGTAGCTGACGGCGGGGCCGACGTCGCCGCGCACGACTCCGGTATTCAGGGCCTTCTGGTGTCGGTGAGACCCAGCATGATCCATGTGACGCTGCCCGACATCCAGTCCGCCCAACACCAGATCGCGCTCGTCGGCGCGCTTCACCGAACCTTGGAGAGCGCGCCGTCCGATGCCGATTGGGTCGTGGATGTGTCGCAGGTTCGCCTGCTCCCGCTATCGTTCGCAGGCTTCCTGCTGGGGTTGGGAGAGAAGCTTCGGAGCAAGGGGCTCGGGCTGCGCCTTGCAGGGGTCAGAGAGGGGCTGTTCGCCTCGGGAGCGGATTCAATGGCCTTCGCGTTCTCCGAGTTCACGAGCAGAGAGGACAGGGAGAGGAAGTCCGACTAGAGGATGAGTTGCCGGTTGGACAGAGGGGGACGCCTCGCGTTTCCCTGCGTTCGAGGAGAGGTCCGTGTGCTCTTCTCAACGCAAGGCCATTGCCATCTCGGGAAAAGGACGCGATGAACGCGCCCCTGGACATTCTCCTTGTGAGCCCGTCGACCGAGGGCATCTCGGCGATGGCCCAAGCGTTCCGCGACGCCGGACACGACGTCCGCATCCACGCGGCGCCTTCCCTGGAGGACGCCACCCGCGATCTGGAACGGACTGACTGGGCGGCGGTTCTCATGGACCACACCGCATCGAATGGATCGCCTCTGGCCGCATTCACCCTGTTCGACCGGGTCGTCCGCGAGACCCCGTTCATCGTCCTCGCCGACAGCATTGACGGCGAGGACGCAGTGGCACTCGTGCGTTGCGGGGTGCGTGACTGCATCCCGCCAAACGACTTCGAGCGGCTCGTGCCCGCGGTTGAACGGGAACTCCGCGAGGCCGAGGTGCGGCGCGAGCGCCGGGCCGCCGAGCAAGCCCTGCTGAGGCGTGACGCGATCCTGCAGGCCGTGGCCTTCGCGGCCGAGTGCTTCCTGAAGTCCGAATCCTGGGAGAAGGTTCTTCCGGAAGTCCTGGCCCGGCTGGGGCTGGCAACGGGCGCGGCCCGCGCCTACGTGCTTCGCAACTCCCTGGGGCCCCGCGGCGAAATGCTCGCGAGCCGTAGGTACGAATGGACGGGCGCGGGCATGGAAGTCCATCTTGACGACGCCTTGAGGCATGGCGTCTCGTGTGGAGCCGACGGTCTGGGCGCATGGGGAGAGATGCTTCGCGCCGGGGAAGTCGTCGTCGGTCATCCCCATGAAGCGCCTCCCCTGTTGCGTGCCCTGTTGACAGGTCAGGGCATCGTCTCCTGTGTGCTCGTGCCCGTCTTCGTGAACAACGAGTGGTGGGGATCGCTGGGCCTGGATGAGCGGCGCGAAGGGCGTTCGTGGCCGCCCGCGGAGACCGAAGTGCTCCGGGCCGCCGCCGGGACCCTTGCGGCAGCCGTTCAAGACGAACGCGTGCGGCAGGAACTGCGTCAGTCCACGGAGAAGATTCGCGCAATCCTCGCCGAATCTCTCGACGCCATCGTCATCGTCGATATCGAGACAGGGCACATCATCACAACAAACGGCGCAGTGCAGCGCGTTCTCAAGCGCGAGGACGCGACTCTTCAGGGGGCGCCGCTGTCGGCGATTCATCCATCTCTCTCCCAAGCACGGCTGTTGGAATGGCGGAACCGTTTCCGGGAGCGGCGGCACATTCTGGAGTCGATCGAGGTCAAGCGTCTCGATCAGACCTGCCTGATTGAGTTGACGGCAACCCCCATCCCCTGGGAGGCGGGCAAGGCCGTGCTCGTGACGTTGCGCGACGTGACCGAGCGCGAACGATCCGAAGAAGAGCGAATCCGGTTGGTGCAGGCCGTGGAGCAGGCCGTCGAGTCGGTTGTGGTCACCGACGTGGACGGGACCATTCAGTACGTGAACGGGGCCTTCGAACGGGTAACCGGATACTCGCGGGCCGAGGCCGTTGGAGGCAATCCGCGCATCCTCAAGAGCGGCGTGCATGACGACGCCTTCTACGAGAGCCTCTGGCAGACCATCACGCAGGGCGACGTGTGGCGCGGGCGGCTTCGTAACAAGCGCAAGGACGGATCCCTGTTCACCGAAGAGACGACCATCTCGCCCATCCGGGACCATTCAGGCAGGCTCATCAACTACGTAGCCGTCAAGCAGGACGTGACGCAGCAACTGGCCCTGGAGCAGCAACTGCAGCAGTCGCAGAAGATGCAGGCCATCGGCACGTTGGCGGGTGGTATTGCGCACGACTTCAACAACATCCTGTTCGCCATGCTGGGGTTCGCCGAACTGGGTCTTCAATGGGCCGAACCCGGCAGCAAACTCTATGACTGCTTCAGGCAGGTCGTGGCGGGTGGCCAACGCGCCACGGACCTGGTGAAGCAGATCCTGACGTTCAGCAGACAGAGCGAGCAGGAACGCCATCCCATCGAATTGCATCTTGTCCTAAAGGAAGTCCTGAAGCTTCTGCGCGGCACGTTGCCGTCGACCATCCAGTTCCGGCAGCGGATCGAGGCGGATTGTGGCTACGTTCTCGCCGACCCCACCCAGATTCACCAAGTTGCCATGAACCTGTGTACCAATGCCTACCATGCCATGCGCGAGACGGGCGGCGTGCTACAAGTCGCACTGGCGGCGGTGGACGTCGACGAGGCCTTCGCCCACGAGCATCGAGACCTCGAGCCCGGTCCTCACGTGCGTCTGTCCGTGACGGACAACGGGCCCGGCATGGACGCGAAGACGCGCGAACGGGCGTTTGAGCCCTATTTCACCACCAAGAAAGCGGGCGAAGGCACGGGCATGGGGCTTGCCACCGTGCATGGCATCGTCAAGACGCACGGCGGCAGCGTCAGCGTTTGGAGCGAGCCCGGCAAGGGGACCCGGTTCGACCTGTACTTCCCGTGCTATGTGGAGGCGGACACCTCCCCCGAGGCAGGGCACGACGAGTCCAGGCCGCGCGGTGGCTTCGAGGAAGTGCTGTTTGTCGACGACGAAGAACCCATCGTCGAATTGGGGGAGATACTCTTGGCCGACCTGGGGTACCGCGTGACAGCCTGCACCTCCAGCGGCGAGGCGTTGCGTCTGTTCTCGGCGCAGCCCCGCCGATTCAGCGTGGTTATCACCGATCAGACCATGCCGCAGTTGACGGGTGTCGAACTGGCCCAGAAGGCCCTCGGCATCCGCCCCGACATCCCCATCATCCTATGCACGGGGTTCAGCGAAGCGGTCAATGAGGAGAAGGCCAAGGCCATTGGAATCCGCGCCTACCTCAAGAAACCCATCATCCAGCGCGACCTCGCCCGTGCTATCCGTCACGCGCTCGACGGGAACGACACCCCCCTCCCGTGAGCGGGGGTCCCAAGGACGGCGTCTATCTCAGTCCAGGCGGAAGTCCTGATTCTCGAACCATTCCTTCAGTTCGTCCAAGTCGGGTGGGCGCGTCTCCTCGTCGTATTGCTGCTCCATCTTCTCGACCAACTCCGCCAGGTCGGGCCGTTTGTCCATCACCTCGACCAAGCGGTTCAAGAAGTGCTTGCGCATGATTACCAACTCATCGAAATCGATGGACATGGAGAACATGTCGTCCAGCTTGCGTACCACCGACTCGATGGCCGCCGCGTTGCGCCCCTGCACATACGCCGGTATCTCCGCCACAAGCGTCATCAAGTCCAGTTCTGCCTCCCGCGCTCGCGTCGTGAGGTAGGTGATGAAGCTGGCCGGGCCCTCGTAGTTCGACGGCGCCAGGTCGAACTCGTCGAGCGTGGGGAGAAGCCGCGGATCGGATACTGAACTGAAAAATCGCGGCTCTTTGGTATGCGGCACGGTGCCTGCCACACTGCCTATGAAACACACCCGTGACACGCCGCACTCAGCCGCCACGTGCAATATGCAGTCCGCGAACTCTCGCCAGCCCAGGTTGGGTTCTTTCCCCCCAAACAGCACCACGTTGTGATCGGGGCTCCAGTAGAATTCATTCTCCGGCAACTCGAATTCTTCGATAAGCCCATCCGCGATGCGTACGTGCGGACGAAACAGAGCCGAAATCTCCATCGAACCCGGGAAATTCAGGATGTAGTGCGGATGCGGGTCAATCTCCGCGAACATCCGGGCATCCAGATGGTCGATCAGGTAATCGATGGTTCCCGTGGATACGTCGCCGCCGTCCATCCAGCCCGACAGTCCCAGTAGCATCGTGGCGTCGGCCATGGACGGGTGTTCTGTGAAGCTGAGTGATTCGTAGGCCATGTGAAGCTGTCTTGTGAGTTTGCCGGGTCCGCGCGTGCGATCCGGCTCCTGGTTTGTTCGCACCTCTGTATTCACTGTATCCGAGGCGCGCGGATTTCGCAACTGGACCGCAGCACATCGCGCCGCGTTGTAGTGCCGTCGGCGGCCTTGATATGCTGCCACGAAACCAAGGGGAGAGCCGATGAGTACCTCTTTCGCATCCGTTTGCACGGTGTCCGTATTGGTAGGGATCGCAATCCATGGAGGCGCGCGTGCGGACGAGTCACCCCGTCAGCAAGTCAGCGGCATCTACCCGCACCTCGCCTTCTTCAACGACGAAAACGAATGTGGCACCGGCGCTCTCGTCCCCTGGGCGGACCGGCTGTGGGTCATCACGTATGCGCCCCATAGACCGGGCGGGTCGACGGACAAGCTCTATGAGATCGACGATGCCCTCAGCCTGACCGTTCGCCCCGAGAGCGTCGGCGGCACCCCCGCCAACCGCATGATCCACCGCGAGAGCGGCCAACTCCTTATCGGTCCTTACGCGATCGACGCGCAGGGCAAGGTCCGCGTCATCCCGCCGTCACGCATGCCCGGCCGTCTCACTGGAACCGCAAGGCACCTGACCGATCCTGATCACAAAGTCTACTTCGCCACCATGGAAGAAGGCTTCTACGAGGTGGATGTC
>JAAEQP010001112.1 GCA_024231375.1 bacterium
CGGCGGTCTGGGCGTAGCGTTGGCGGAATCGGCCTTCTCGGGCGGGTTCGGTATGGCGCTCGACCTCAGCGGCATCGACGTGGCGAACGACGCCGTGGCGTTGTTCAGCGAGTCCCAGAGCCGGTTCGTGGCGACCGTGCCTGCCGACAAGGCGAGCGCCTTCGAAGCCGCCATGGACGGGGTCAGCGTGACGCGCCTGGGCGAGGTCACGCCGGACGAACTATTCAAGATTCAGGGTCGAACGGGCGCCGTACACAAGGCCCCGATTGCGGATCTCAAGGAAGCCTGGCAACGCCCGTTGCGGTGGTAACCAGACAGCAAGGAGTGGCACATCGTGGACGTACGCGCAATTGTATTGACGGGTTTCGGCATCAACTGCGACCTGGAAACGCAGAACGCCCTGAATCAGGCGGGCGCCAAGGCCGAACGCATCCATCTCAATGATGTTATCGAAGACCCCGCTATGTTGGACGGGTTCCACATCTTCGCCGTGCCCGGCGGGTTCTCCTTTGGCGACGATGTGGCGTCGGGCCGCATCCTGGGCAACCGGCTTCGGTATAAGCTGGGCGATCCGCTACGGAAGTTCGTGGCCGACGGCAAACTCATGATCGGCATTTGCAACGGATTTCAGGTGCTCACGAAGATGGGCATCCTGCCGCTGTTCGAGGGCGAGTTCAAACAGGAAGTCACGCTCACGTGGAACGAGTCCGCCCGGTTCGAGAACCGGTGGGTCACCTTGGCCGTGCCGGACGACACGAAATGCGTGTGGCTCAAAGGCATCAACCGGCTCGAACTGCCCGTGCGCCACGGCGAAGGCCGGTTCGTGCCCGGCGACGAGTCCATGCTTCAGCGACTGCGCGACAACGGCCAGGTGGCCGTGCGCTATTGCCGGGAAGACGGGTCGCCCGCGCGCGGTGAGTTCCCGGCCAACCCCAACGGCGCGGCCGACGACATCGCCGGCATCTGCGATCCCAGCGGCCGCATCTTCGGGCTCATGCCTCACCCCGAGGCCCACGTGTCCCGCGAAAACCATCCCTGCTGGACCCGCCAGGACCTGCCCGAAGAGGGCATTGGCCTCCGCGTGTTCCGCAACGCCGTAGAATACGCCGCGGAGAAGTTGGGGTAGGAAGAGAGCTGTCGGCTATCAGCGGTCAGCTTTCGGCAAGAGGTGGGGAGCTTTCAGCTATCAGCAGTCAGCTATCAGCGGGACAAGGCGGGGCGGACTGATCGGACTGATCGGTCGGATCCGATCTGACAGCTGAAAGCTGATGGCCGAAAGCCGACAGCCACTCACGGGGAGCGTCGTCCATTGGAAACCTGGGTTAACCGCACCTGCATCTACGAAGGCCCCATCTTTTCCGTCCACACCGGCACGGCGCGCCTCGACGACGACACCGAAGCCCATCGCGAAATCGTCGAACACGGCGGCGGCGTGGGGGTGGTGCCCGTCGTCGACGGACACGTCATCCTGGTGCGCCAATTCCGTATCGCGTGCGGCCGGTACGTGATCGAACTACCCGCGGGCCGTCTCGAATCCGACGAACCGCCCGAACACCGCGCCGCATGCGAACTCGAAGAAGAAGTCGGCTACCGCGCCGGCCGCCTCGTCCACGTAGCCACCTGTCTCGTGTCGCCCGGGTTCACCAACCAACGCGACTACATCTACCTCGCCTTCGACCTCACCCGCACCCAACAGAACCTCGAGACCGAAGAACGCATCGAACTCGTCCACATCCCGCTCAACGAACTCGACGCGCGGTTGACGGCGATGGAATTCGACGATGCCAAGACGGTTGTTGGACTGCGCGAGTTGCAGGCGTATCTGAGGGCGAATCCGGAAGTGGTTCTCTTACCCTCTCCCAACGGGAGAGGGCAGGGTGAGGGGTCCGGATGATGGTCCCTCGGAGTATCGAGAAGGAGTAGCAGTACATGTCGGAACCGGACACCAAGCACCCCAAGAAACGCCTAATCATTGGCTGTCTACTGCTGTTCGTTTTCGGCGGCGTGATACCTGCGCTCGTGTTCGTGGCGCTGATGACGGGGTTTCTGCGGAGCAAGGGCGTCGGCGTGCCGGATGAGGAGGCCGTTGCGCTGGAAGCGAAGTACAGCGAGGCGGCGGATGCGATTGCCCACCGGATACGGTCTGATGACAAGCTCGTACCCGAAGCAGGTGCAGCAGCCCGAGCCAAACTCCCGCCTGATGCCGCGATTTCCGCGGATTGGGACCTGCAAGTGGAGTTGCGCAAAGTGTGGACGAGGGAGGAAGGCAAGGTTATCGGACCGCTCTCACACTCCCTTGCATGGGAGCATGCCGATGTTGAGAAGACGATGGGAGAACTGCGTACACGCCTGAAATCGATTCGTGGCAAACGCCCGTTAACTGAAATCGAAGAGCGGTTCGATCCGAATGCCCGTTCGAATGATGATGTGCTGGAGTCCTTCAAAGATTTTGTTTTGGAACTCAGGACCCTGGATGAAATGGAGGCCGCCGTTCTTCACGACGTGTGGCCCATGACTCTTGAGACCGTCGAAAGCTACGAGGAGTACGACAATCGCTTCTACACCGGCCTGAGGCTCTTGACTGCTCGCGCGATCACGTTGGCGGAACGCGGTGACACCTCCCGCGCCATGGTTGCCGCAACGAGATTGTGCAAGCTCCACGCGACCATGCTGGCGGATACGTACTCAGGCGGTGTGCTCCCACTGCTTCCTTTGTCCGGAGCAGTCCGGGCGCTAAGACTCACTGCGGCGAAATTCGAAGACGAGGCAGCGCTGCTAACATGTGTGTCTGAGTGCGTCGCCAGTCTTCCAAGTTTCGATGCATATGTTGCCTACCTACGTGTGAATGCACTCGTCATGGCGAGAATCGCCCACCCGTCTCCCGACGTACCCAACTTCATGGAAGCCGAACAAGATTTGCGGAACTACCGGGCACTGGACCAGGCATGCCTACTCGAGGAAATGCTCAAGGCTCCGACTGAGGAGAACGAAGCAAAGGCTGAAGTCATTCTCCAGCGATTCGAACCCCTTCCCGGCAACGGAAGCGAGAGCGGCCTCCCGTCACCTCGTGAAATGCTCGACATTCTGTCCGGGGACTGCATGACGGATTACATGTCTTGGGCCGACACGCGCCATCTTTGGGCCTTCTATCGGTATCTTGCCCTCGCTTTCGTCGACCGCACCACCCTCGAAACCGTCCTTGCCTTGGGTCAGCACAAAGCCGCTACGGATGCCTATCCGGATTCGTTCGATGCGCTGGTGCCCGACGGGCTTACGGCGATTCCGATTGATCCGATCTCGGGGAAACCGCTCATATATGAGTTGGAGGGCGACGGATACCGGTTGTTGCGGCCTGTTGCTGGTGGCGACGCAGATGTCGAGACGAAGCCGGTGGTGCTGTGGGAGATGAAGCGGTAGGGGATGCAAGACCAGGGCAAGACCCCTCACCCTCACCCTCTCCCGTTGGGCGAGGGGAAAGAGCGATCCAAACCGGTAACCTCATTTACAAATTGGACCGGGCACATGGGTAACATGTCAGGCAGGTGGCTGGGGTTGCCTCGTTTTGACGGACACGTAAGGGTCATTAGAATGTAGGAAAGGAGACCTGAACGTGTCACGCAGAAGATATGACGAGGAATTCAAGCGGAATGCAGTTGAACTGCTTCTGAGCGGAGGCCATGACCTGAAG
>JAAEQP010001113.1 GCA_024231375.1 bacterium
CGCGTTTTATGTCCACCTTGGCCCAAATAACAAGATCTGCGAGGAAGGGAGATTTCCCAAGATCACGGAAATCAAGCTCGGGTTCAGTCGCGACGGGTTTCATTGGCAGCGTCCCGACCGGCGCGCGTTCCTTCCGGCGTCACGGGACGAGGAGGCGTGGGACCGCGCCTATATCCACAGCACGGGCGGCGTCTTCTACCTCGACGGCGACCGGCTCGTTTTCCCCTATTGCGGGTTTTCGGGAGTTGCGCCCGATGGGAGACGAGGCATGTACATGGGGGCTTCGGTCGGGCTGGCGACGTTGCGTCGGGACGGATTCGCGTCGATGGACGCCGGCGAATCGGTTGGGACGTTGACGACTCGCACGCTGGAGTTCGATGGCCAGTTCTTGTTCGTCAACGTCGATTGCCCGGATGGCGAACTGCGAGCCGAGTTGTTGGATGGAAAGGGGCAGGTGATGAAGCCGTACACCCTTGAGAACTGCGAACCCGTTCAAGCCGACGGGACGCTCGCGGGGCTCAAATGGAAGGGCGCACCGGTGGTGA
>JAAEQP010001114.1 GCA_024231375.1 bacterium
TGAAGGGGCGCAAACTCGACCATGGCGCCTTTGCCACGCCCGACCTGTCCTTCGACGGCAAGCGCATCGTATTCGCGTGGACCGGCAACGCGGAGCACCAGTGGGTCTACGCCACGAAGAAGTGCTTTCACTTGTTCCGAGTCAACGTGGACGGGACGGATCTCGTGCAGTTGACCGATGGGGCCGTCAACGACTTCGATCCCTGCTGGCTGCCCGGCGGGCGTATTGCCTTTGTCTCGGAGCGCCGCGCTGGATACATTCGGTGTTTTGCCGCCAACCTCAAAGTGCGCAGTTACACGCTGTTCTCGATGCGCGGCGACGGGAGCGACATACGACCGCTCAGCTACTTCGAGACGAGTGAGTGGAACCCGTCGGTGAACAACGAGGGGCAACTCGTCTACACACGCTGGGATTATGTGGACCGTGAGAACTGCCTGGGTACGCGATTCTGGATTAGTAATCCGGACGGCACCAACCCGCGCGCGCCCCACGGCAATTACCCGCTGCCCTTCCACATGTTCCCGGACCACACGCCGTGGGAAGTGCGGGACGGCCGGGAGTGGGACAGCCGCTTCGGTGCGCCCTTGGTCGAGATGGGTATCCGCGCTGTGCCCAATTCGCCGTTGTACCTGTTCACGGCGGCGCCGCATCACGGTTCGGTTTACGGATCGCTGTGCA
>JAAEQP010001115.1 GCA_024231375.1 bacterium
CCTTTCTGTTGACCCATGTGATTTGAATGCCAGGCACAGACCCACACAACTGGACCGACATCAATGCCGGTCTTTTTCAGAATTCTGCGCCTAAGCTTCGTTGTATCAGACAGACCTGATTTTGTCTTGACATTTCCGGGTATTATTTTGCATCTTAGACCTATCAGGAGATCGCGGGGTGAGACGGTATTCGACTTGGCGCTGTTCCGAGGAAGGGATGGTGAGCAATGGCCAAAGAGAGACGGAATGCGGAGAGGACTGGCAAGGCAGTGCCGCGACGGAGGCGGAAGGCTCCGACGACGACGCCGGATGACATGCTGGCGCAGGTGCGCGGACAGGTTGAGCCGGCGTTTGCGTTTGCCGTGTCCTATCTTCGGATGCTTTCGGAGGAACTGGGTCTGGGGGCCTTGGCGGTGTGGTTTGGGGCCGAAGGCCTGGAGCAATACGTAGCGGCAAGCACTCGGGAGTTTGAGTGGCGGGACGAGTTGGCCGACCTCCTGCGTTCGGCGACCCCATTGGGTCCCCAAGGACAGTCGGGATTCTGCACTGCGTTGCGCAAGAACGCGGAAGGTGACCGGCGCTGCCACGCATGCGACGCGAAATGGATCGCGCGTGCGCGGAAGAGCGGGCGGTCGTGGGCATATCAATGCCATGCCGGACTCAGTGAGGTGGTTGCGCCGATTGTGGTGAACGGCAGGCGCATCGGCGAGATCATGGGAGGTCAGATTGCCTCGACGGACGCGCTCCCAGGCGGATTCGATAATGTGTGGCGACGGGTGCGGGACATCGAGGGTCTGGACCCGGCAGCACTTGAGGAGGCATTTGCGAGCGTCAAGGTGGTAGACAAGGCTTCACTGAAGAGGATTCGGACTCGCCTTCAGGCCGCCGCGCGCGCGCTGGGAGTGCTCATTGAAAGCGTGGCGGGCCTGATGTCGCGCGAGGCGCTCCTGGGACACGAGCGAAGCTACTTGGAACGCGATTTTGCCTGGTTCGCCCTGACGCAACCGGATGCGACGGAGGAAACGATCGGCTTGCGGGCCAGGACCTTGGGCTTCACAGAGACTCCGAGCGTGGCAATCGTCGCGCAACCGGACCGCACGAGCCGCGCCACCTTCGGACAGCACCGTTCGCAGACAACCGCAGGAATGCCGGCGCTATTCGGAGCAGCCCAACGCCTGTTGCAGGAAGAGCCCAACAGCCTGGTGTCCTCGATACGCCCTGGGGAACTGGTCGTGCTGTTGAGCCCCGCACGTACGCGAAATCCCTCGTTACGGCGCATCCGAGTGGAGGAATTCGCCGCGAAACTGAAGAAGGAACTCGAGTCCACCTGCGCGGAAAGCCTGTTGGTCGGGGTGAGCGACTGTCAGGGTCCGCTCGTTTCCCTGGCACGAGCCTACGAAGAGGCGCACGCAGACGCGGGGCGTACTGCGACGCCGAAGATGGCGGACCGGTCCGTTCGAGCGGGCTGGCTCGAACAGACGGCTCCGCGAATAGCGGAACTTGGGCGCACAGTCAGGCAGACGGTTCGGGATGGGGACCGGGAGAAATTCGAGCGGGCAGTGGAAGCGCAACTACGGCTTGTTGCGGAATGTCCAGAGGAGGGCAACGAGGCACGCCTGTGCCTGTTCACGCAGATGGTGCTTAACGTACTTTCGGCGTTGGAAGGGCACTCGGTAGAGGCCCGTGACATTGAGCGGGTCGGAACGGACTACACTATGGCTATGCCGACGCTGCAAAGGGCAAGCGACATGGTGGAGTGGTTTCACGCGCATCTTCTGCCCTTGGTGCATGCCATTCTGCTTGCGCCGAGTTCAAAGCTCGACCGGGTCGTGCGCACGGCGTACGAACTGACGGCGCGTCGGCTGTCGGAGCCGGTTGGACGGGATGACGTGGCTCAGGCGCTTGGCCTGTCGGGCACGTACTTCGGCAAAGTGTTCCGGGAAAGGACGGGGATGCCGTTCCGTCAGTTCGCGAAACGGCTGCGCGCTGCAAAGGCGCAGAAGCTGCTCCTCCTTCCCGGCAAGACAGTCACCGAGGTGGCAAGCGACGTGGGCTACACCACCATCGCAGCCTTCAGCCGAAGCTTCGAACAGGTGTGCGGCGCCTCTCCCTGCGCCTATCGAAACAATCCACAGGCCTTCGCCCGCGTGGGGTTGCCCGACGGCGTGGAGGCGTAGGACGCTGGTCTTCCGTCGCCATGGTCCCGGCGCCCAGTGCCGCTAGCGAACCTCCGCGGGAATGGTATCAGGCCGCCCCAACTCGTCAAGCAGTTCGTTGGGAGGTCCTGTTCCCCGCTCGCGCTTCGTGAAGAAGTTGAAGAGGTAGATGCCGTCCACCTCGTCTTCCCAAAGTTGCCGGGCGAGGCGCCGGAACGCATCCGTCGTGGGCGCGACCTCAATGGAAGCGTAGATCGGCATGTCTGGCGGCAACAGTTCCCGGTAGGCGCGGATGGGCAAGGGATAGTCGTTGCGCAGATAGTGCGAGACGATGACGAAGTCGATCAGGCTTTCGTTTGCCCAGGCGACGGGGTCGAGACCAATGGCGCGGTTCTGTTCGGGGCGCGCCATGATGCGGGCGCACAACAGGATCGGACGGCCGCGCTTCTCGCCAACTTCCTTTGTCATGGACCGGACTTCCCGCATCCATGCCGTCATGGTGGCGATGTGCTGCGCCTCTTCACCAGGCTTGAAGTACATGGGGAAGCGCTGGAAGTCGAGTTCGAGCCCGTCGAGGTCGAAGCGCTCACAGCATTCGCGCAACTGCGCCAGGCGATGGGCGCGGACTTCGGGCACGGCGAAGTTGAGTCCACCGGGCAACCAACTGCCAACGATGGGATGGACGTTGGGGCCCAGGATGTCGTGGTAAACCGCAGGCATGGGATCGCCGGCCTTGCCAATACGCCATTCGGGGTGCTCTTTCCAGAAACGGGAGAAGATGAGGCTGTCCTCCTGCTCGACAGCGTGGACCTCGTTGAGGCGCCAGGAAATGAACGCCTCCAACCCCTTCTCGTGGGCGCGATCAATCACCGGCGCGATGGCATCCGACCCCGCTTCGATCAGGGCGCGGGTGTTCATGATGCCCAGTCCGGTGGACTTCACGGCGGCATCGGGGGTGATGCCGGTGGCCAGCTCGGGGCTGGCATGGGCACCGATGAGATCGCCGACCTCTGTGGGATAGGTCACGGGCATGCCGAAGTTGGGACTGACAAAGAAAGACGTCACCTGGGAATCCGCGACCTCGTCCACATAGGAGTGGAGGTCGCTGGGCTTCATGGGGTAGTCCTTGTAGATGAGCATGTTGTTGCCGTCGCTGTTGTAGATGAAGCGGTGCTTGCGCGGCGCGGACGCGGCGGACTGCGGTGCAGCGGCCAACGGGGTGACATCGAACCGGCGAAACACGATCTCGGCGGCCTCGGACTGGATCTGGATTCGTCCTTTCCGGGGCGTCACGTCGAAGGCTTGGTTGACAATGATACCGTTCAACACAATGGTGAGGTCGCCGCCGTTGGCGATGCACTCAAGGCGATTCCATTCGCCCACGGGCTTCTCCACGTCGCGCAACCCGCGAAACCCGAGTTCGTCCTTCCATCCAGGGTCCCGAGCGAACCAGTTGATGCGGCCGCCGTTCCGCCGCGTGAGCGTGCCGTCCTGCTTGTAGTACAAGGAGTCGTCGGGCTTCCCTTTCTGCACAGGACTGGTGACGGAAAAGCGGTCACTGCCGTCGCCCACAACAATGATGTCGCCGGTACCGCCTTCGATGACTTGGCATTCGATGGAGTGCATCCAGATACCGCCGTAGCCGCCGTCTTCTCCGGCAGAATGCAGCAGAACCCCGCTATCACGCGCCTTGTCCTCGCGGGGCGCCCAAACCTTCTCACCCCACTTGAACTCTGCGACGAGGTGGTAGTTCTCGTATTCCTCTTCGGTGGTAACACACCCCCACTCCTCGCCGGAGATGTGCAGCAGGCCGTCCTGCACGGTGAACACGTTCTTGGGATCTTGGCCGCGCCCGCGATCGCGTATGAACGTGTAGAAGCCGCTCAAGTCACGGCCGTTGAACAGCGGCACCGTGGCACTCTCCTCGGAAGCAGCCCAGGAATGGAAGAGCGGACACAGGATCGTGGCCAACCCAACCGCCCCGGCGGCCAGCACTCGACGTCTACATTGATTCATCTTGCCCCTCTTTCTGTGTGCCAAATCTGACCATGGTGTCAAGGCATCGTGCCCGCGGGATACGGCACCCCAAGCTCAATACGGCACCCCTTTGCTTCGGATTTGACCAGAAGGGGGGCTCGCGCGTCAACCGCAACCGTGAAGAATGCCCGTCTCATGCCGTATCCTCTGGGCCGTCGTGGCGCCGCGGCTGGGCACGGCACGCCATCTTCGACGGGGTTGACCTCAAGGAGTGTCTACGCAA
>JAAEQP010001116.1 GCA_024231375.1 bacterium
CTGGACGGGTTCTCTCCGACAAGCGCATCCGAAATTCACAACCCGATAGGGTTGGACACTCAAAGCCCCAGGTTGCAGTGCGTCCGTCCCCGGACGCGCCGCTACCTGGGGTAACCTGCCCCCTCCGTCAACCCGGCAGGGTTGGACACCTCATCCATGGAATCCAGCGTCTCCGTTGTGGCCGCGCTCTGACCGAGCCACCGACGTGACTGCAGGTCACGCCAGCACCGAAGGTGTCCATCCCTCCATCACCGCCGGACACCTCACCACAACGGCTCATCCTCAATCAGCTTCAGAACCGTCATGTAGAAGAAGTTCACATCCCAGAAATGCCGGTGGGCCGCGCCATACGGCATCTCCTCCCCCATCTTCTCCAACACACGCGCTGCCTCGCCCTGCACGATCCAAGTCTGGTCCGTGTCGTAGAGGCGCCGCAGCTCTTCCTTCCCTTTCTCCGGCTCCAGCCGCGCGATCTCCTTCGCCGCCTCGACGCGCAGGTAAGGATTCTCGTGCTTCGTCAGAGGATCCAGCGCTTCCGCAACCTCCCCGTCCGATTGCCCACGCGTCTCATCCTTCACCATCGCTACCGTGATGAGCCCGTGCGGCAGGCCATAATAGTCCCTGTCCTTCCTCAGAGACGCCTCCAACGCCTTCAGCAATTCCGAACACGGCTCCCTCAACTTCGAATAGATGATGGCCGACACAACATGCTTGGCCTGGGGCGTGACCTGAGATCCCTCGCCAACGCACTCAACCACGTAGGCGACCTGCTCGCCTGAAAGCTCCCCCGTCTCGCGCACCTCCTCCAGGATCGCCAACAGTCTCGCCGGAATCCGGTTCCAAAACCCGGCGTATTCCAGGGGAAGCTTCCCCTCAATCACCGCCATCATCCCCTCGAACTGCCCCGCGTGAATGCTCATCTGGGTTCTCAAGAGTCCGGGATCCCGTTCGCCCATCTCGTAGAGATGCCGGGCGGCTTCCGCGATGACGAGGGAGTCCACTTGCTCGCGACCTGCATTCATCAGCGGCCGCAACGCTTCCTTGCCCTTCTCGGCATCGATGCGTGCGATCTCCTTCGCGGCCTCCATCCGAACGAAGCCGTTCTCATCGTCCAGCAAAGCCCGAAACGCCTCCACCTTCTCCGGAACCGGCTTCCCCCGGAGTTCCTTCTTCAGAAGCGCCAGGGTGATGAAGGCGTCGCTGATCCCGTCCTCTCCCAGGCGCGCCCGGAGCGCTTGGCACAGCGCGTCGTCATCCCCCTGCGACTCGCCCACCGCGAAAGCAATGATTGTCGTTGTGTCACTCCTGCGCAGTCCAAGAAGCGACATGGCGCGGTGAGCTTCCTCCTCCGAAAACTCACCGTTCTTCTTCGCCGCCTCTATTAGCGCCCGCAGCTTCTCGAACTCCACCGCCTCATACGGTATTGCCCCTGCACCGGCAACGGTGAATATGGTGACCCCCGCCACAAACAACGCCGTCACCAGCCGCGCAACACTTCCACGCTCTCTCATCGAAGTCCCCCCAATCTCAACGGCCACACCACAGGAACCACACACCTATCCTACTCCGTTGTGGCCGCCCGCGGCCTCTTGACCGCGCTTCGACCGACCCACCGCCGGACACCTCACCACAACGGCTCATCCTCAATCAGCTTCAGAACCGTCGCGTAGAAGTAGTTGCCGTCCCATCGATGCTGGTGCGCCGCGCCGTACGACGTATCCTCCCCCATCTTGTCCAGCACTCGCGCCGCCTCGCCCCGTAGAAGCCAGTTAGCAGCAAAGGTGTGAAGATGCATGAGCACGGCCTTCCCTTTCTCCGGCTCCAGCCGCGCAATCTCCTTCGCCGCCTCAACGCGCAGGTAAGGATTCTCGTGCTTCGTCAGTGGCTCCAGCGCTTCCACAACCTCCTTGTCCGGTCGCCCGCGCGTTTCATCCTTCACAATCGCTACCGCGACGAGCGCGTGCGGAAGACCGTAGTTCTTCTGGCACGATGTCTCCAACGCCCGGAGCAGTTCGGGGCACGGCTCCTTCAACTTCGAGTATATGACCGCCGAGACAACGTGCTTGGCCTCAGGCGTCGCGTTAGTCCCCTGCCCAACACATTCGATTACATAGGCGGTCTGCTCCGCCGAGATCTCCCCCGTCGCGCGCACTTCTTCCAGGATCTCCAACAGCCTCGCCGGGATTCGCTCCCAAAACCGGTCAAACTCCCCCAGACTCGTGCCTTCGATGATGGCGAACATGCCGAACACCTGAGCGCACCCCATGTAACTAATCCGCACGACCCCTAGGTCCGGTCCGCCCATCGCATACAAGGACCTAGCTGCCTCGCCCTGGGCCAAGTCATCTACCCCTGTCGAGGCCACTCGCTTCAGCGCTTCCTTCCCCTTCTCCACGTCGATGCGCGCAATCTCCTTCGCAGCGCACATGCGTACGAACTCGTCAGGGTCGTCAAGCATTGCCTGGAATCCCTCAACCTTCTCCTCGTCCGACTTCCCCCGCAGTTCTTTCTTCGCCAGGGCCGCCGTGATGTAGGCGTTCGGGACCGACCAGTCCCGGCGGCTTGCCTCCAAGGCGCTGCATAGCTCGGAATCGTCACCCTGCGACTCTCCCACAATGTAGGCAACGACCGCCGTCATGTAGCGATCGTCCATCCTCAGAAGCCGGCGGAGCCGCTCGTTCTCCTCCTTGGAGAACTCGCCGTTTCTCCTGACAGACTCAAGGATTGCGTTGGCCTCAGGAGCCTTCTCCCACACTCTCCCATCCAGCGGCATCGCCCCCGCTTTCACCGCCACCATCGCAATCACACTCGCTACGACCAGCCGCGCAACACTCACACGCTCTCTCATCGAAGCCCCCAATCTCAACAGCCACACCACAGGAACCACACACCTATGCTACTGCA
>JAAEQP010001117.1 GCA_024231375.1 bacterium
ATCTGGTCGGCATCATTTACGAGAGCCGTCCGAATGTGACGGCAGACGCGGCGGCACTGTGCCTGAAATCGGGTAATGTATGCATATTGCGGGGCGGGTCCGAGGCCATCCATTCGAACCTCGCCATCGCCAAGGTGTTCTCGGCGGGCGCGGACGCATCCGGCGTCCCCCCCCACTCCGTCCAAATCATTGGAACGACGGACCGCGCGGCGGTCGGCGAAATGCTGAAACTCGACCGCCACATCGACGTGATTGTGCCGCGCGGCGGCAAAGGGCTCGTGGCCCGTATCTACGCCGAGTCACGTATCCCCGTGGTCGCCCACCTGGACGGCATCTGCCATACCTACGTGCATGACGACGCCGACCTGGCCATGGCCAAGGCCATCTGCGTCAACGCCAAGATGCAGCGGCCCGGCGTCTGCAACGCCATGGAGACCATGCTGGTCCACGCGGCCGTAGCCGAGACGTTCTTGCAGGAGGCGGCCACGGCGCTACGCGAGGACGGTTGCGAGTTGCGCGGATGTGAACGCACGCGCCAGTACACCGAGTGCGGCGAAGCCACCGAAGAGGATTGGACCACAGAGTATCTGGACACGATCCTGTCCATCCGCGTGGTGGATTCCCTCGAAGAGGCCGTCGAACACATCAATGCCTACGGGTCGCACCATTCGGACGCCATCGTCACGGAAGGCTACGCATCCGCGGAGCGTTTCCTGGACGCGGTGGACAGCGCGACGGTCTACGTCAACGCGTCGACGCGATTCACGGACGGGTTCATGTTCGGTCTCGGCGCCGAAATCGGCATCAGCACCAACAAACTTCATTGTCGTGGCCCCATGGCCCTCAAGGAACTGACCGCGCTTAAATACGTGGTCCGAGGAGACGGCCAGATTCGTGAGTGATGCGCGACGCATAGGCATCTACGGCGGCACCTTCGACCCGGTGCATAACGCCCACATGCGCATCGCGCAGACTGCCTTGGACGAGGCGGATCTCGATGAGGTGGTCTTTGTCGTGGCAGCGCGCCCGCCCCACAAGGGCGCGGGACCCGTGGCGGACCCGGAGGAACGATATGCCATGGTCGACGCCGCTGTTAACGACGTCCCCCGCATGTCGGCGAGCCGGGTGGAACTCGACCGGGACGGGCCGTCCTACATGGTAGACACCCTCATCGCCTTCGAGCACCAGTATCCGGGCGCCGATCTTCTCCTGATCGTGGGCATGGACTCGCTCATCGACCTCCCCCAGTGGCGCGACCCGGAAGGCATCCTGTCACGCGCGCGCCTTCTGGTGGTCGGTCGCCCTGGCACATGGGATGTCCCCGCGTCGCTACGAGGCCACTACGAGGTACTGCCCTTTGAACCCACGGACTTGTCGTCCACCGAGGTACGCGCACGAATCGCGGCCGGTGAATCGCCGGGTACGCTGATACCGTCCGGGGCGGCGGCCGTCGTCGAGCGAAAGGGCATGTATCGTGGATGAACCCGGCGCTGCTCTGCTCACCGACTTCCCCCGCGCGCACGAGTTCATCGCCCTCATTCAAGACCGCATCAAGCCCAAGACAGCGCGCCATTCGATCTCTGTCGCGGAGACCATGCTTTCCGTGGCCGACGAAGCGGGCATACGTCCGGACCAAGCCGTAGCGGCAGGATTGCTCCACGACCTGGGCAAAGGCATGCGCGGCCCCGAACTGCTTGAAGCTGCCGAGGAACTCGCGTTGCCCATCAGCGACCTACAACGCGACAAGCCCAAACTCCTGCACGGCCCCGTAGCCGCGGCCCTATGTCGGCGCGATCACGGCATCGACGACGACGCCGTGTGCGAGGCCATTGAATGGCACACGACGGGCCGTCCGGGGCTTGGTCCCGTCGGTCTGGCTCTGTACTACGCCGACTACGCCGAACCGCTGCGCACGCACCCCCAAGCTACG
>JAAEQP010001118.1 GCA_024231375.1 bacterium
GCCAAGTCCTCGAACTTGCGCACGAGGTTCGGAATCTCGCGGGTGTCAGGCAAGCGTTTCTGGAACTCGTCGACGAGCAATTCGATCTCGGCCGTTTTCGCGCGTAGGGTTTCGATGTTGGCCTTCTTCTGTTCCGCTACTTGGAGGTCGGCCACAATCTGAGAGTCGTCGCGGATAAGCTGCTGGTAGCGGTCGTCCTGGGCGCTACCGATGAAGAGCTTGAAGACGACGACCACGAGGGCGGTCAACCCAAGAATGGCGGCGACGGCCATCCAGTCTTTCGGCGTAACGGTGCCGCGAAGGACCTCTTTCATTTCGGTGCCCCTCCCCGTTTGATGAGGAACTGTAGCTCAAAGGCGCGGACAGGGTATTTCTCGAACTCAGTGTCGTTGAACTGAACCGGCTCCAATCGGAACATGGAGGCGAAATCAACGTTCTCAGTCACCTCATCCACGAGCGGGTTGACGGTCTTGCTGCCGTTGTTGTCTTCGACCACGTAGCCCTTGACAATCAGAATCGGCCGGTCGCGCATTTCGTACTTCATGATGACCCGGTTGGGATCGTTCGGATCGGGCTGCGGGACTTTGACCGGAATCTTCTTTTTGCCAAGCTTGATGTTGCTGTACCAGAAGTTCTCCGGGATCAGCTCACTCAACTGATGCAACTGCCGCGACCAGATGATCCGGTCGCTCACGATCTCATCAATCACCTGCACCTTGTCGGCCAACTGAATCTTCCGTTGCTCAAGTTGGTTGGACTCCTCAACAACGTCTTTGAGATCGTCGAGGGCCTTGATGTGGACCTGGTAATCGTTGTTCTTGCGGCGAATTTCGCTCTCGGTCTGCAGCCACCCGTTGACCAGGTAGAGGACGACGCCCAGAAAGACGACGGCGCTTAGGATGTAAGGCACCGGCGTCCGTTTGATAGGCCGAAGATGGTGAGGTAATAGGTTGATCCGGATCATAGTTCCGCGGCCCCCCTCACGGCCAAGCCCACCGCCACCATGAACAGGGCGGGGTGTTCGGCCATTTTGTCGAGCGATGTCTTGTCGCCCATCATCAGGGCGCTCGACGTCGGGTCAGCGATTTCGGCCTCAAGGCCGAGCTCCTCGCTGAGCGTGTTCTTCAGTTGGGGCAGATGGGCCACGCCGCCGCTCACGATGAGGCGATCCACGGGCTGCTCGTAGAGTTGCTGCTCGTAGTAGTCAAAGGAACGGCGAACCTCGGCCACCAGACGGCCGAGAGGCATAGACAGAATCTCCTTGATGTCCTGCTCCTGCGGCGGCGCGCCAGCGCTCGCGGGCTCCGCGGGTCCGCCGAGATCGTCGCCCAGCCCGCCGAGCTCTTCATCCAGCGGATCGAGGAGCGATCCCCCCAGACTCAGGTCGTCTTCAGGCGGCGGTTCGGCACTGGGGAGCTCCTCCGTGGGCTCGCCCGGTGGCTCAGCGTCAGGCGGCAGGTCCTCCCCATCGATGCTACTGGCGCTTTCATGCACCAACAGGCGCTCGGCTTCGTCCAACTCACATCGTCGGCCCTTCGAAATGGCCTGAATGAGTTCGCGGGCGCCCCAGTTCACGTCGCGGATGAAGTTGGACACGCCATCTTTCACGAAGTGGATGCTGGTGGTGCTGGCGCCCAGGTTGATGAGCGCCACGGATTCGCCGACCCGCAGAAAATCGCACCCTTCGGCCGCATCGGCCAAGGCGAGCGAATCGACGCCGAGCACGGCGTACTGAACACCGGATTCGTCGGCCACCTGCACGCGCGAATCGATAACTTCGGATTTGGCGGCGACCAGCAGGATCTTGAGCATGCTGGAATCGCCTTCCGTGACCCGGTCGAGTACGGTCCAGTCGAGGAAGACCTCGGAAAGCTCGTAAGGGATGTTCTGGCCGGCTTCGGCTTCGATGGAAGCGGCAAGTTGGTCTTGCGGCATTTCCGGAAACCGGGGATAACGAATCACCACGGTCTGGGCGGGTAGTGCACCGACCACAAGACTCTGGGCGAGCGGCATGCGGCGCAAGGCTTCGCGGACCGCGTCGCCTTGGGCGACGATGGGGTCGGCGTTGTACTGGCCACGGTCTATGGGGGCATATCCTGCTGCATCGACGCGAAGGCGGCCGCCCGCTTTGGAGATCTGAACGGTCTTTACGGAGTGTGACCCGATGTCGATGCTGATGGCCTTGATAGGCTTAGAGAATAACATTTAGACGGGTTCTCCATAGCTCGGACATGGCGATTCCGGCCTTCTCCTCCACCATACAAACAAGCCCTTCCAGCATGCGCCCACGGCCGTACGTCAGGGATCCCCGCCCCTATGTCGCAATCCAAGACTAGCAAAAATATGAGAATTTGTCAACTCTTAATCAAGCAAAACTCGAAAAATCCTACTCCCCATCCTTCCCCGTGGTTTTCTTCCCCCTGGAGCTTACAAGGCCA
The DNA here is from genome assembly GCA_024231375.1 of bacterium. The sequence goes on from JAAEQP010001118.1 coordinate 2,439, forward strand.
TTATACCAGCACTTACCGGATCTTGCAGGGGATCGCGCAGTTCGCCGGGTAGAGGAGTTGAGGCGTGGGGTATTCAGTTGACGTTGTGCATGGGCGAGTGGACTTGGAATCGGTCGTGGCGCGGAAACAAAGCAGGCGGGATAGTGTGAGCTACCCCGCCCTGCAAAGAGTCCCCGCTCGTGCCGTTGTGAGAGAAACTCGTTTGAACCTACCTCTGTAGGGGGGTGCCCTCACAGTAGCCCTCCGACGTCCGCTCAAGGCGGCTTGCCGTCAACTACCGAATGTCGGACTCCCGGTTCAAACATTAGGCTCAGAGTTTAACTCGCCACTGTCGAACACAGCAGGGAAAACCGTAGCATCTTGAGTGTATCAAACGGGCCGGGATTGGTCAAGGGTTCCATGTGCGCAAAATGCGTAAATAAATTAAACATTACTTCGTTTCCCTGGATAGGCACGGGAATCGAGGTCCTGCCCTCTCGTTCGGGCTCAGCCGCCGTAAGTCCTGCACCTTGGGTATGATGGCCTTTGTGGGAACGGTGCCCATGTGCTACTCTGAGGATCCGCGTTGGACTTCCAGGGCCGGGGCAACCGGAGTGGCGGTTTGGCGGAATCACGGAAGGAGCAACGAACATGAGATACCGGCAACTCGGACGGAGCGACTTGCAGGTGCCGGTCGTGAGCTTCGGGGCTTGGGCCATCGGGGGCTGGATGTGGGGCGGAACGGACGATGACGCGGCGGTGGACGCGATCCGGAAGGCCATCGACTGTGGAATCACGTGCGTCGACACGGCGGCGATGTACGGACAGGGACATAGCGAACGTGTCGTGGGAAAAGCGATTGCCGGTCGGCGGGACGGCGTGGTGGTTGCCACGAAGTGTGGGTTGCGGTGGAACCTGGAGGAGGGGCAATTCTACTTCGACTCCCAGGACAACGAGGGCAACCCGATCAGGGTGTACCGGAATCTGAAGGCAGATTCCATCAAATATGAGTGCGAGCAAAGCCTGAAACGTTTGGGCGTGGACACCATCGACCTGTATCAGTGCCACTGGCCGGAGTCGACGACACCGCTCGAAGAGACGATGGGCGCTCTGCTGGACCTCCAGAAGGAGGGAAAGATACGCGCCATCGGGGTCAGCAATTTCACGCCGGAAATGATGACGGAATGCCTGCGCCACGGGTTGATCGCCAGCGACCAGCCTCCGTACAGCGCGCTGAATCGCGGTATGGAAGCGGATGTGGCCCCGTTCTGCGCGGAGAACAACGTCGGGATTCTGGCGTACAGCCCCATCGCGCAGGGGTTGCTGACGGGCAAGGTGACCGCGGATAGGGTGTTCAAGGAAGGCGATCACCGGGCGGGGAAACCATGGTTCCAGCCAAAGAACCTGGAACGGCTGCACCGGGATCTGCTGGACAAGGTGAGGCCCATTGCGGACGCGCACGATGCGACGCTGGGGCAGGTGTTCATCGCGTGGACGGTGGAACAGCCGGGCATCACGACGGCGATTGTGGGCGCGCGCAACGAACAGCAGGCGGAGGAGAACGCAAGGGCAGGCGACCTGGAGTTGAACCAAGACGAACTGGCCACGATCCGGTCGCTTGTGGAAGCCCTGGGCGAACCCGAGGCATAGCGGGGTAAGGCACCCCTGAGGAAGGAACCGCTGCAATGAAGATGCTGACTCTGACCGTGGCGCTGGTCTTGGGCGTCGCACTGACGGGCCATGCCGAGTTCAAACTCGAAGACGACGGCAAAGCGCTGACGGTGGTCGAAGACGGGAAACCCGTGTTGACGTACAAGTACGCGCGCGTCGACCCGCCGGAGAACGTGAGCAAGGAACGCTACTGGCGCATGAGCTACGTGCATCCGCTCTACGGACTCGACGGCGATGTGTTGACCCAGGACTTCCCGGACGATCACCGGCACCACCGGGGCATCTTCTGGGCGTGGCCCCATTGCAGTGTGGGCGACCGGCGAATGGATACCTGGGCCATCGACAAGGTGCGCGAGCTGTTCGACGAATGGCTGGTGCGCGAGACGACCGAAGGGTTCGCGCGGCTGGGCGTGCAGAACCTGTGGAAGTTCGACGGCGAAGACGTAGCGCAGGTGCGCGAACGGGTGTTCATCACGGTGTATCCGGCGGACGAGGCGGGCCGGGCCGTCGACTTCGTGCTCCAGTTTCAGAACGTGTCGAACGAGGTAGTGACCTTCCTGGGCGCGACCGACATCGACAAGAAGGTCGACGCCAAGGAAGCCAAAGGCTACGGTGGATTCTGCGTGCGGCCGGACAAGGGCCGCAAGCCGTTGTCGTTCACGTCGGCGATGGGTCCACAGAAGGACGACGTCCTCTCCCTCGATACGCCGTGGGTAGACGTGTCCATGCCCATCAAACCCGAAGGCGCGAGTTCGGGATTCGCCATCTTCCAGCATCCCGACAATCCCGGCTATCCACATCCGGGCTGGATCCTGCGGAACTACGGTTTCCTGGGCGCCTCGTGGCCGCGCAACGACCCATACACGCTCCAGCCGGGCGAGTACGTCGAGTTGCGATACCGGTTGTACGTCCACCGCGGCGGCGCGGACGAAGGCAAGGTGGCCGACCGGTTCCAGACGTTCCTGGACGAGGCGAAGTAGGGGCGCACGCACCGGACGGGGAGGCTGTCCTTGAGGTCGTTCGCGCACTGGTCGTTGCGATACGCATGGGATCGGGGCTGGCTGTCTGTATACGAATGGACACACCGGGACGCCCCGTGGCTGACTCCTGACGCAACAAGCTTCCTCGAAACACACCTCCAGAAGGACCACGTGGGGTTTGAATGGGGCGCCGGCCGCAGTACGGCGTGGCTCGCCCAGCGCGTCGCCCGTTTGACCAGTGTCGAGACCAACAAGACTTGGCTCGACACGGTGTCGAAGCAGCTTGAGACCCAGGGCCTTTCGAATGCTCACCTGCGCTACGTTGACGGCCAGTCGGCATCGCATGCCGGAGCCATTGCGGAGGAGAAGGACGCGAGCCTCGACTTCGTTCTCGTCGACGGGCTTCAGGACGACCGGGACGCATGCGCGCTGGCGGCGTTGCCTAAGATTCGGGGGGGGGGCATGCTGGTCGTCGACGACGTCCATCGCTACCTTCCGTCGGATTCGCGTTCGCCCTTGGCCCTGGGCACTGAGAAGCCCGGCGCCACCGAGACGTGGACCGAGGTGGCGCGCCTGCTGGACGACTGGCCGTGCGTGTGGACGAGCAGCGGGGTGACGGACACGGCCATCTGGACCAAGCCGGGCGCGCCAACGGCCTGACGAAACGACCGGTGCGCACTAGGGGAGGCGACCACGGATTGCCGACAGAGAACTACATTCGCTTTCTGGGCACGGCCGGCTCGCGCTGGGTCGTGTCGCGGCAGTTGCGCGCGTCGGGCGGTATCTACCTGAACCTGTGCGGGCAACAGATCGTGGTGGACCCCGGCCCCGGCGCGCTGGTACGGTGCGCCCAGACTCAGCCGCCCATTGAGGTCGCAGATCTGGATGCGTTGATCGTGACGCACCGCCACATCGACCATTGCAGCGACGTGACCATCTTGCTGGACGGCATCACGGGCGGCGGCCTGCACCGCCGGGGCAAACTCTTCGCACCGGCCAGTTGCCTCACCGACAGCGACGCCATCATGATGGGCTACGTCCGCCGGTTCGTGGACGAGGTGGCCACGCAGCCCGAGTCGTCCTACGAGGTGGGCGATCTCCGATTCCGCACGTCGATTCCCCACAACCACGGGTCGGACACCTACGGACTCATCTTCGATGTCGCCGGACGCGAACTGGCGTTTCTCGTGGACACCCGGTTCTTCCCCGAACTGATTGACGCGTACGCCGGGGTGGACACCCTGGTTATCAACGCCACGCTTGAGAAGCAGCCGGAGTCTACCCGAATCTTTCACCTGGGCATGGACGACGTGCGCGAGATCGCGCGCGGCGTACGCCCGCGCCGTCTCGTGCTGACCCATTTCGGCATGGGCGTCCTCGACCTGGGCCCGGAACGCCTCGCGTCCGCCATGGCCGACGAACTCGGTCTGGACATCGTCGCCGCCGAAGACAGCATGCGGCTGGATGTGTAACCTGGAGGTGTCCCCGCCATTCGTGCTGATTCGTCCACTCGAAACCCCGGTGCCCGGTCGGGTAGGATGGTGAGGTGCATTCACACGGGGTCGCCACGACGACCGGCACACTAGCGTAGCGGCCGAACCACGGAGCCTCGCGAATGGAACACGAAGCGAAAATCCGGTTGGGTGCGTTCTTCGGAGTGCTGGCGGTCATGGCGCTGTGGGAGGTGTTGGCGCCGCGGCGGGCGCTGACGGCCTCGAAGGCGAGCCGGTGGACGGCGAATTTCGGCGTGCTCATCGTGGACAATCTGATCGTGCGCATGCTGTTCGGCGCGTTGGCTGTGACCGCGGCGGATTACACGCAGGCGTTGGGCTGGGGACTGTTCAGCATCGTTGCCCTGCCGGGGTGGGTCGTCTTCGCGGTGTCGATTCTGCTGCTGGACTTCGTGGTGTACCTTCAGCATGTGATGTTCCACGCAATCCCGCTGCTCTGGCGATTCCACATGATGCATCATGCCGACCCGGATCTGGACGTGTCGTCGGGCGGCCGGTTCCACCCTGTCGAGATCGTCATTTCCATGGTCATCAAAGTCATCGCCATCGCGCTGATTGGCCCGCCCGTGGCCGCCGTGGTGGTGTTCGAGGTGGTGCTCAACGCAACGGCCATGTTCAACCACAGCAACGTGCGGATGCCGCGCGGGCTCGACGCCGTGCTGCGTTGGATCGTGGTTACGCCCGACATGCACCGGGTGCACCATTCCGTTGACTACGAGGAGTCAAACTCCAATTTCGGA
>JAAEQP010001119.1 GCA_024231375.1 bacterium
CGCGCGGTTGCGGGCCGGTCAGGATGCCCAATGATCACGTCCGCCGCCACCATCCGCAACCGGTCAATGCTCACGGACTCCGTCTGCGGGTCGAGTCGCAGCCAGGCCTCCGATCTCTTCTCCATGGTCAGCAGCACGCCTAGCTTCAAGTCCTGGCCGTTCCAGATCGCCTCGCCCAGCCCGTGCGCGTAGTGCAGATCGGTCATCGCGTCGCTCACGGTCCATGCTCCGTCCGGCTCCGGCCGGGGGAAACGAATCAGAACCGACACGGAACGGTCGGTATTCACGTTATTGACGCGTACTAGGTGGCGCTCGCCGAGATGGTAGGTCCGAGCTAGTACATTCCGGCCCAGCACGGGATCGCCCGACTGCTCAACCGGGGTGACGAAGGAGGTGTCCTGCGTGCCCTCGAACAGAAAGTCTCCGACCTTGCCCTCGGTGGCCCGGATTCGTCGGCCTGCCGTGCGGTAGATGGCGTAGTCCTGAGGCCCCCACTTGCGCGACGTCCACATCCAGTAGCCGTCGTGGGTGATCGCCGCGTCGTAGATCCATTGGGCGGCGCTAACATCCATTTCCGGCTGCCCCCCGAGAATGCCGCCCGCCCAGGATCCCAGAATGAGCTTCATTCCAAGATCGCGCACGCGCCCATAGCCCGTATCCCACCATGGGGCGGTGTGGTTCATTTCATAGTGCTTTTGATCCACG
>JAAEQP010001120.1 GCA_024231375.1 bacterium
CGTGGATATGAGGTCGATGAGTTCGCGTAGGCTGGTCGTGTGGTGCTCACCCAAGTTGAAAATCTCGTACTTGAAGGGAGTGTCGACGGCCTTGACGAGACCGTCCATGATGTCGTCGACGTAGGTGTAATCGCGCCGGGTCGAGCCGTCGCCGAACATGGGCACGGGTTCGCCGTTGTCGATGAGGCGGGTGAACTTGTGGATGGCCATGTCGGGGCGTTGGCGCGGGCCATAGACGGTGAAGAAACGCAGGAGCGTCACGTTCAGGCCGTAGACGTGACTATAGACGTGGGCCATGAGTTCATTCATGCGTTTCGTGGCCGCGTAGGGGCTGATGGGACGCGTGACAGGGTTCTCCTCCGTGAAGGGCACGTCGGTGGAGCCGCCATAGACGGAGGAACTCGACGCGAAGACGAGATGGGACGGCTCGAATGCGCGGCACGCATCGAGAATGTGCTGGGACCCGATGACGTTGACGCGGTGATAGAGATTGGGATCCTGCAGAGAAGGACGCACACCGGCACGCGCGGCGAGATGGACGACGACGTCGGGGCGTTCCGCCTCAAAAATCTCGCGAAGACGTGTTTCATCGCGGATATCGGCCTCGTGGAGCGCGTAACGGTCATTCTCGCAGGCGGCCGCGATATTGCCTCGCTTGACGGCGGGGCCGTAGTAATCGTTGAAGTTATCGATCACAGCGACGCAATCGCCCCGTTCGAGCAAGCGTTCCGCGAGATGGGAGCCGATGAAGCCTGCCCCACCCGTGATGAGAATACGTTTCATATGCTTCCTTTGTTATCAGGAATGAGACTAACGCTGGCAGTCTACTGGACGTGCTTGGCGACTGCAAGGGGGAGCCATCAGCCGTCAGCTATCAGCTGTCAGCCATCAGATCGGGAGAGGGAACGGGCAGCGGGTTCTTTCGACCACGTAGTTGGCAGGAGAAACGTGATGCAGCGACGGAGGGACGGCCGTCGCTGCATCGCGGGCTGGCGCGTAAGGGGGCCGTGCGGCGCGGGGGCGCACGCCACACGTCAGCGCGGGGAACGGGGAGCAACCGGGCCTTCCTTTTTGGCCCCGGTGTAGCTGGTCACGCGTTCGAGCCAGGTGGTGGTGAGGCGCAGGCCCCGGGCGTTTCGGGCGCTGTTGTGTGGCTGCACGTCGAGGACATCTTCGGCCTCCGAGGTGAACGGCCGCACGATATCGGAGTCCTTGGCGGACTTCAACGCAAGTCGGCCGCGAGTGGTGCGGAGTTCAGCGTCCTTGGGCGCGCGATTCGGGCGAAGGGACTTGAGGGTCATGGGATCGTCGCCGTGTCTATAGATTTCAACGGGCCCCCAGGCGCCGGTACCCACGTCGACCTCTTCGAAGTAGAGGTCGGTCTCGTTCTGGTAGTCCGCAAGCGCATCCTCCCAGTCAAAGGGGAGGCCCACTTCATA
>JAAEQP010001121.1 GCA_024231375.1 bacterium
AAGGTGTCCGATCCGCAGGGCGACGCGTGGCTCAGTCCGATTTCGGCCGATGAGGGCGCGCCGCGTGGGAAGCGGAAACGCAAGGGCAAGAAGGGTCGGGCGCATCGCCCGGCGGAGGGTACGCCCGAACGTCGCGCGTCGTGGAACGGTTTTCTGTCGATGCGGTTGGACGACTACCTGCAACTGCTCGACTGGACGGGCCGGCAGGTACGTCGCGACAAGCGGGGCTCGATCCCTAAGGACCTGGCGCCGATCCTGGAGAGGCTGAAGGTCGACGCGGACTGGTGGGTGGACAGCGTCGAGCACTTCGAGCACTGGTTCCACCGGGCGGCCGGCCGCGCGGAGCACCTCAAGCAAGCAGCCACGGCCGCCGGCAAGCGATGGTTTCAAGGCATCGCGCACAGCCGCGACGCATTTGGCTAGCAGTCCAACACGGGTTCGGGCCAGATCGTAGCGACTGACACACTTCTTTGCGGTCGAGTTGCGCGCCGGTCACGCCTCTTGTCTCGCTACTTCCCGTCGCGTGCCGTTTTCCAGGATCGATTTCACGTCATTCAACGTGAAACAGTCTTCCGAGCCTCCACGTTCGGATCAACGTTGGCACGACAGGGCAGATACGAGAGAATGGATGTCTGATTATCTTTCCATCGTTCAGGGCCACGGCACACGGAGTGTGCCTTCTACTTCGTGTGCCTGCTACTTCAGGGGGGCGATCAGA
>JAAEQP010001122.1 GCA_024231375.1 bacterium
GGTGGATATCGTTGTCCTCGATGATCGCGTAGCAGTAGTAGATTCCACCACCCAACGCGGTCGAGCTGTTGTACTCGATCACATTGCCCTTGATCACCGTGTCAGCGTACGCCGTGGAGTCTCCACAGAACGCGATTGCGCCGCCATTGCTGGCAGCATTGTCCGCCAACGTGCAGTATTCGATTCGCCCGTTCAGGCACGCCAACCCGCCGCCGTCGCAGCCGCTCGCCGTGCAATCTTTGATGACGCACCGCGACACCACTGCCGCGGCCCGAGGGGTGTTCTGGTATCCCCCGAGGATGCCTCCCCCGTGATTCGCGCTCGTGTACCCGTTCTGCAGCGTAAGGCCTTCGATGCGCGTGTCCGCTGTCTCGTACCCGCACATGCGGATGACCCGGTCCGCGCCCGCGCCCGACACGCTGGCGTCGATGATGGTGGCCGCTACCACGCTGTCGTCTTCCGGATCCGTTGACGTGAGCACCAGATCCTTCACCGGATTCGCGCTCCAGTCGTTGATCACCAACTGCTCGTAGTAATGGCCCGGATAGATGACGATTTCGTCGCCGCTGCTGGCCGCGTCGATGGCCGACTGCACGTACTGGTAGTCGGCGGTAGCCAGATCCTGGAGATCGTCGTCCACGGTCCACACGGCAGCCAAGGCCGGCGTCACCCCACCATGAAGAGTGCCACCGCAGCCACCATGCCTATCACCCATCGCCCCTGCGACATTCCCATCCCACGGATTGCAGTACCAGATTCCCTCATCGCAAAACCTCCAACTTCTGTTTCGAACTCCGATTCATTGGGGCAACGCACACCTTCGGCACGGCATGCGTCCGGAAGACCATGTTCTGAGGAGGATGGGGCATGCGGGCATGCCGAAGGACCGCACCATCGCGCGCAGGACGCGCGTACAGGCGCTTCAGCCGCGCAGAACCCAGACGGTCTCCGGGGGCGACTACTCGCCCGGACACAGAGATGGCGTCTCTCCTTCCCCCCGACTGAGACGGCCCAACCGTTTCCGAGACTCCGGCGGGCACAAGGTCCGTCGACCTCGCTTGTCACCCTATCAGAGCAAACACCCGAACGTCAATGCATTGCAGGGCGTACAACGCGGGCATCGGTCGGTCGTACAGAGGTGACATCCGTGCCCGCCGTTGACCCCGCGCGATCGTCCTTCCGATCAGGATGCCGGAAGAACGTAGCTGTCAAGACCAGGCGTGGGCCGTGGCCGCGGCAACTCCGCCCAAGAAGCGCCTGCATCGAGATTGCGCACAAGAGCGAAGGGCAGTGTTGACAGTCTTACGGTGGTACACCTATTCTGACGCTCGGCGCGGACATCACTGACGGGAGCACCCTTGGCAGCCATGACGAAGAGTAAACGGGCAATGCGCGTGAAGCGTGGATTCGTACTGGCGCTGCTCGCGACAGCGTTCGTCGTCGGCTATCTCACCCATCGGAACCAGTGGATTCCTGCTTCGGTGCGCCACTCGATGCGGGCGCGGGTGGAGGCCGTGTCGAACTTCCTCAACCGACCACCGGCCGACACCGGCGGGCCGCCCGGCGCGTGGAACCCCGCGCCCTATGGCGCCGCCGGCGGCAATCTCGATGAAGAGGCGATGGCGCGGCTCGCGGCCATCGGCTATGCGGGGGGATATGAGGACGCACCCCGCCGAAACGGCGTGATCGTGCATGCGGCGGGAGCGTACGACGGCCTCAACCTCTACAACTCCGGGCATGGCCCGGAAGCGCATCTGGTCGACATGGACGGCACGGTGGTCCATTCATGGGCGTGCGACTTCGCGACGGCATGGCCCAGTGTCACGCCCGCCGACGAAGCCAACAGCCATGAGTACTGGCGCAGGGTCCACCTGTATCCGAACGGCGATCTACTTGCCATTTTCGATGGTGAGGGGCTGGTGAAGATCGACCCCTCCTCACGCATACTCTGGGCGGCGCGAGCGGGCTACCATCACGACCTGTTCGTGGACGACAACGGCCTCATCTACACGCTCGACCGCGAGGAGAGGATCATCCCACGCATCAGTGAACGCGAGAACGTGATCGAAGATTTCGTGGCGGTGCTCGATCCCGACGGGCGCGTACTCCGGCGCGTCTCCCTGCTTGAGTGTTTCGAAGGCTCGGCATATGCAAGCGTTCTCAACAAGATGCCGTACTACGGAGACATCTTCCACACAAACACGATCGAGCTTCTGGACGGCCGGCTGGCACACCGGTCGGCCGCGTTTCGCCAAGGGAACGTGTTGGTGTCCCTCTTTACCCTGAACACCATAGCCGCCGTCGATCTCGAGGCTGGCCGGGTCGAGTGGGCGCTGTCCGGCATGTGGGTGAAGCAGCACCAGCCCACGGTTCTCGACAGCGGAGACATCTTGCTCTTCGACAACCAGGGAAACGGAGGACGGTCCAAGGTCGTCGAATTCGATCCGTTCACGCAGAAGGTCTCCTGGCAGTACGCCGACAGCCAGAGCACCCCCTTCTTTTCGGCGCTCTGCGGTTCCTGCCAGCGTTTGCCCAACGGCAACACGCTGATCACCGAGTCGACCCGCGGCCGTGCATTCGAAGTGACGCCCGAAGGGGCGACGGTGTGGGAATTTCTGAACCCTCACCGCGCGGGTGAGCAGGGCGAGTTGATAGCCACCTTGTTCGAGGTGATTCGCCTGGCGCCCAATGCCGGTGCGGCGTGGCTACCCGCCGCCTCCTCGCCGTAGAGCACATTGTCAGGCGGGATCGGCGTCTTCGTCACGTGTCAGAGACACGACGGACGTCGGCTCTCCGTTCAGCGCGGCGTCATCGGCCGCCACCACGTCGAGCGCGTCCACCGACCGCGGAATCGATTCCCGTAGCGCACACTGCTCGATGGCGCGCGACCGGGCGGACACGGCCAAACCGGCCAGGAACCAGAATGGTTCCATGATCCGTACAATGAGAAACGAAATCGTTCCAGCGGAGTGCGCGATCAGCGCAAGGGTGGACGCACAGACCGCCAAGCCCACGGCTCGGCCCACCCAATCCCCGGACCAGCGGTAGGTTTCGAACGACGTTCGAATGAGTCGCCACTGAAGCAGGAGAAAGGTCACAATCCCCAGGAGGCCCGTTTCGATGATGACGCGCGCATACTGGCTGTCCAGGATGCGGCCCCACTCCACCCCACCTCCCAGCAGCGGATGCCAGCGGAAGTTGAACCACACCTTGCTCCAGACATAGAGGCGCTCATGGGTGGACTTGTCCACTTTCAGGCCCGTATCCATACCTACCACGGTCACCGCCTTGCCCGCGGGTAGAAACGTATTGACCACTCGCTCCTTGACGTCCTCGGGCATGATGAAGGGGCTTGCCAGGAGAACCCCGGCTGCGACGATAAGGATGATCGGCTTCTTCCCGAGCACGCCAACCACTGCTACACCCACGATGGACGCGATGTACGAGGCGCGGGACAGGGTGAAGAGCATGGGTAGGCCGGCCAAGGCGGCTGCGCCGAGAAAGAGCATGCGCTGCCGGACGCGAGGGGCCTGTGTGTAGAGCGCCAATGCAAGGCAGGCCACCATGACCAGATATCCCCCCAGCGTGTTGGGCTCGGTGCCTCCCTTCTCAAGTGGGGCGCTCACCCGCTCCATCGCACCGGCCCGGCTGTAGAGCGCGTACACCGCCACCACGGCTGCCACAAGAAAGAAGCACACGAGCTGTTTTCGCATCTGGGCCGGCTCGCGAATTGCCACCCCCACAAGGAAGAACACCATGTAAAACTCGAGCATCTTGATCAGAACGAAGTAGGTTGCCTGAATGTTCGCCTCGAAGAGCGGCAGGCCACGCCGTGTTGCCACGAGCGAAGACAAGACGCATACGAAATAGTACAGATAGATCCCAAGATTGACGGGGCTGGATTTCCAGAATCCCCCCTTGCCCTCGTATGCCTGCTTGACGATGACCCCCAAGAACACCACGATGATGAGAATGTCGTCGTAGCGGACGTTGAGCGATCGGTTGCCCATGCCCATTTCCCCGACATTCAACTCGGGTGAGAGAAGCATGCTCACGACCAGAATGTACACCCCAATCTCAACGCGCAGGAAGGTGACGCCGAAGATGACCAAGGAAAGGGCCAAGGCCAGCGTAAGGATGTAGTTCTGGTAGACCAGGTGCAGTACGAGAAGTCCGACCAAAGCGAGCATGATGAAGGCGAAGAAGAACGGAGCCTCCACCCTGCTTTCCGCGGTTTCGCCGCGGCCAATCTGGTATTCAGACCCCGAAAACAAGGCCACCAGCCCACTCCCTCAACGATGGTTCACGACGGCGATCCGGCCGTAGCGGGTAGCTAGAAGTTGATCCAACGGCGTTGCCGGGCAGCCGTCGAGTCCTCGTAGTAGTAGTAATAGTA
>JAAEQP010001123.1 GCA_024231375.1 bacterium
CCAGGCCGACCACCTTGTCCTCCTCGAGCAACTGCCGCTTCGAGTGCGTCTTGCCCCGCAGCCGGCGGGTCATGTCGGATTCACAGCAAGCCCGAAGATGGGCGTTCAGTTCGGCGAAGTCTGCGACTTGGGGGACGGGGACGAAGAAGTTCAGCCGCGCGTACCGGACGGCGCCCTCGACCACGCCCTTCTCATTGGCGCGTCGGACCCGGCAGAAGTGTGTGTCGAACAGGTAATGGCTGACCAGTCGTGCGAAGGCGGTCGTGAGCTTGCGCTCGTGGGCGCCGAGGATCTTCGCGACGGCGACCTTGGTGTTGTCGTAGGAGATCCGCTTGGGCGCGAAGCCGAAGAACTTGAACGCGGCCACGTGGGCTTCCAGGAACGCCTCGGTGCATTCCCGGGGAAAGGCCATCACGAACATCGCGTCGCTGTGAACCATGCTCATCACGAAGAAGGCGACCTTGGTCAGCCGTCCCCCGATGCGGGCCAGGGCGTAGCCGAAGTCGACCTGGGCCTCTCCGGGTGGGTGGGTCAGCGGCATGAAGACCTCCTTGGAGGCCTGCTTCCTGAGTTGCCGCACG
>JAAEQP010001124.1 GCA_024231375.1 bacterium
CCTGATCGAGGAGGTTGGCCGCGACGGGGCGTTCACCTTGGGCGCCGGCTGCGAGATTCCCCTCAACGCCAAGGTCGAAAACGTCAGGGCCATGATCGGGTCAGTGAAGAAATACGGATATTATTGACGGTCGCAATTTCCTACCAGCGGTCCCGTCCCCTCTGAAACCAACGAAGCTTACACCGGTCATAGGACTCGAGCATCGCCGCGTTGGCCGCGGGCGTGAGTCCGAGCAAGTCTTGGATGGCGGCGAGGCGTTGACGGGCTTCGTTGGCGGGCGGCGTGCGGTCGAGGACGAGCAGGTCGAGTCGGTTTTGGTAGAAGCGAAGCAGGTGGTTTTGGTGGTCGGCGTCGTGGAGCATGGAGTCGGGTCGGTACGAGCTCATGGTCATGCCCATGCGGTGGAAGACGCGAAGACTGGCGCCGAGGTCTTGGGCGAATTCGATCTCGGTCCCTTGCGCGCGCGCGGTCCGCGCTCCTTCGAGCCAGGTGGACAACGGTGGATCGGGCACGACGGACAGGAGCAGGCCCCAGCGTCCGGGCGCGGGATGGATCGCCGCGCGGGCGGGCACGAAGGGGGGTTTGCGGCAGTAGAGGCTGGTAGTGTGCTCGAGCGCGGTGCGGGCGTCGCACCAGTGGGCGCGGACGTGGAAGGCGGGTCCACCGTCGGGCCATTGGCACACGAACTCGCGCATGGTCGCCCGGTCGATTTCGTCGACAAACGATTCCACGAACTGGCGATGGATTTGGAAATAGGAAC
>JAAEQP010001125.1 GCA_024231375.1 bacterium
TGCCAGGGTCACGCGGTTCCGTGCCGATTCGATTCGATGGGTCATGGACTGGCCCAGGCGCTGGCCCAACCGGCGGACGCCGTCCACGAGAGCGGCCCGTTCGCGCACCACCAGTTCGGCGGCGGCGGAGGGTGTGGGCGCGCGCATGTCGGCGGCGAAATCGGTCAAAGCGAAATCGATCTCGTGTCCAACGGCGGAGATGATGGGCGTTTGCGCGTCAAAGACGGCACGGACCACGGCTTCCTCGTTGAAGGGCCAGAGGTCTTCCAGCGACCCGCCGCCCCGTCCTATGATCATGACGTCGACGCCGAACGCGTCCAACGCGCGGATGCCGGCCACGATCTCGGGCGCGGCCTCCTCGCCCTGCACGCGCGCCGGATAGTGAATGACATGTACGTTGGCGAAGCGGCGGTTGATGACGTTCAGAATGTCGCGAATGGCGGCGCCCGTAGGCGATGTGACGATGCCAATGCGCCGGGGCAGCATGGGCAACGGTTTCTTGTGGTCCTCGTCGAAGAGGCCCTCTTCCTGAAGCTGCTTCTTCAGCTTCTCGAAAGCCAGTTGAAGGGCACCGAGGCCCTTTGGGTGCATTTCCTCGCACACGATCTGGTAGTTGCCGCGCCGCTCGTACACGGTCACCAGCCCGTGGATGATGACTTCCAGGCCACCTTCCGGCTCGAACTGCAACCGGCTCATGCGCCCGCGGAACATGACCGCGTCCACCTGGCTGTTCTCGTCTTTCAACGTGAAATAAGCATGACCGGCCGGCGAGACCCGCCAGTTGGAGATTTCGCCCGACACCCATACCTTGCCCACGTCCGACTCCAGCAACGATTTCACCGTGCGAGTCAGCCGCGTGACGGTCCATATGTCAGGTTTCGCGAGGGAAGGCATGGGAGGGATTGTACCGAATTCCGGGCGGACAGAAAAGGGGGGGGTAGGCCCGGATAGGAGGAAGAGCGTACGAAGAGGAGAAGGGCTTGGTCCCGTCCGTTGGCTCAGCGTTCCACCAACCTCACAAATCGCCAGTCCACGTTCAGGTAGGTCGACACGAGAGCGGCCGGGGGCACTGACCGTGTTGCCAGTCCCGTAGGGACGACCCGAAGGTAGCCCAGGAATTCATTCCTGGGATCCCGCCACCCCAAGAGGTTAGTCCCGTCAGGGACGACGGAACCGCCGTGTAAGCGCGGCTCCAGTTTCCGCGCTCTGTCTGTGCGCCCCTGTGTGCTACCATAGCGGGCAGTTCATGAAGAGGCAATCATCACCCGAGGGGTCCGGGCGCCAACGAGGGGGGAGGTATCTCTTGACGCGAAGAGGCTTCACAGTTGTTGAACTTGTTGTCGTTATCGCCATCATCGTGGCGCTTGTCGCGCTGCTCATCCCCGCTCTGATGCGCGCGCGTCAGGCGAAGGCCCGCGCGAGTTGTCAGAACAATCTCAAGCAGATTGGGCTCGCGTTCAAGATGTACAAGGATGAATCCAAGGGGGAATTGCTTCCCACCGTGCGGAAGCGTGGTGGGTCGAACTGCGATCAGCACTTGAACAAGCCGGAATCGCTCTTCAGCCCGGAGGGCAGCCAAATCTATCCCGAGTATCTCAAGGATGTTTCGGTGATGGTGTGTCCAGCGGACTCCGACGGAACCGAGGTGCTGGAGGAGAACCTGTGGCATTGCCA
>JAAEQP010001126.1 GCA_024231375.1 bacterium
GACGACATTGACCCCGGCGGCGACATTCACGCCTCGGCGGAATACCGGCGCAACCTGGCAGAGGTGCTGTCCCGCCGGGCGCTGACACGGGCGTTCGAGCGCGCCAAAAAATGGAAATCAGGAGGTGTGGCATGAGCGAGCGATTCAATATCACGGTCACCGTCAACGGGACCCAATACGAGCGCGACGTCGAGCCGCGCATGTTGTTGAGCGATTTCCTGCGTCACGAACTCGGCCTGACCGGCACACACGTCGGCTGCGAGCACGGCGTGTGCGGCACGTGCACGGTCATCTTGAATGGACAAGCTATCCGTTCCTGCCTGATGTTTGCCGTGCAGGCGAACGGCCACCAGATCGAGACGGTCGAGGGCCTGGGCACGATGGATGATCTGCACCCGCTCCAGGATGCGTTCAGGGAGGCCCACGGTGCACAATGTGGTTACTGCACGCCCGGCTTTTTGATGACGGTGCTGCCTTTCCTGAAGGAGAATCCCGATCCCACCGAGGATGAGATACGAGAGGCGATATCTAGCAA
>JAAEQP010001127.1 GCA_024231375.1 bacterium
GCTTCTTGGCACCTGCACCAACAGCATGGACGTCTCCTGGGCTCATGCCCCCGATCTGAACATCGTCCGTCATTGGAAATCCCGTAGCGGCGATCCGTCGCTCCTTCTTCCGATGCGTCGGCACCCAACCAACAGGCTCTTCTTCCTTAGGGAGCACCGGGCACACTTCGGGAAGTCCCGTCTCGATCAGGTCGAGGACGAGTCGGGCCGGGACGCGGATCGGCGGTGACACGACCGCCACTTCGCCGTCTTTGAGATGAACCACGGCATCGAAGGCGGTTACGCACCCCACTTCTTTTGCCAGTGGCCCCAGGTTCCACCGCTGTGCCGCGGTGGCGCGTTGCGGGCACCGCTCGACGTGTTTGATGAGTGCTGCCAAGGCCCAGCACGGCAGCTGCATCGTGTCCGTTGCGGTCCGGTCCAAGTGGTACTTCTTGCGGCGATGCTCGTAGCGCTCCAGGACGGTGAGCGCTTCGGCGCGTAGTTCCGTCACGTCGATAGGGTTCTTGTCGTGTCCGTCCCGGGCCAGAA
>JAAEQP010001128.1 GCA_024231375.1 bacterium
CAGGCGGACGCAGACGGGACTGTCCCAGGTCTTCTCGCGGCCTGCACGTGGCGAGGCGGTACTTGTTCAACGGTCCCACCTACTTCGCGTAGGCGACGATGACCTTCTTGATGCCCGCCGCAAACCCCTGCACGTGCTCTTCTTCGTAGGTCGGATGGATGAAGGTAATGAACGTGCGGTCTTGGTGCCAGACTGCATTCGGCACCTCGACGTTGCCGTAATCCACCGACTCGGGCGTCGCGTATTCCTTGCTGAGGAACGGGAACTGTGAGTCTCCGAACGCCTGGTGTTCCTGGAACGCCTTCTCCGTGTGGCACTGGGGCCAGAACACGCGCCAGCACACCACACCCTCCGCCATCAACGCCTTCAGATACGTGTCCATGTCGCACGACATGTTGTCGATATCCAGGGTGATGGGGAACACGAACCAGCCGTTGCGGCGTTCAGGCGTGTCAATGGGCAGATGCAACACCTGCGGCACGTCTTTCAACGCATCCAGAATGATCTGGCCGTTGCGCCGACGGCGCGGCATGTTCCAGTTGTCTATCCGATCCAACTCGCACAGGCCAATCGTGGACTGCATCTCGGTCATACGGTAGTTGAAGCCAACCACGTTGTGGATGTACGGAAGTTTCTGCTCGATTTCGAGCAGGCGCAACCGCTCCTGCACATTGTACCCATGGTCGCGGAAACTACGGCATTTCCAGGCCAAGTCTTCGTCATCGGTCGTGACCATGCCGCCCTCGCCGCCCGTCGTGAAGGTCTTGTTCTGGCAGAAGCTGCACGCGGCGACGTGACCGATGGCTCCGGTCTTCTTGCCCTTGTACTCGCCGCCGAAGGCTTCCGCATTGTCTTCGACCACGAAAAGGTCGTGTTTCTTCGCGAACTCAAGGATGGGGTCCATGTCAGCCACGTTACCGTACAGATGCACGGGCATGATGGCCTTCGTGCGCTTGGTCAACAGCTTCTCCGCCGATTCAAGGCTGATGCAGTGGTCGTCCCGGTTCACGTCCGCGAACCGCGGCACCGCGCCCGCCTGCACCACCGAAAACGAACTGGCGATGAACGTGTAGCTCGGCACGATCACTTCGTCGCCCGGGCCGATGCCCAGACTCGCCAGCGCCGTGTGCAACGCGCTCGTGCCGTTCGTGGTGCTGATGGCGAACTTGGATCCCTGCCATTCGGCGAACTTCTTCTCGAACTCCATCCCCTTCGTGCCGGTCCAGTAGTTCACCTTACCGGTCTTCAACGGCTCCTGAATCGCCGCAATGGTCTTCTCATCGAATTCGGGCCAGCCTGGAAGCGGTCCTTCCACACTCTTCGGCCCCCCGTTGATTGCCAGTTCGTCGCTCATGCTAATCCCCTTTCCAAGTCTCTACGCGTGAATCCCGGAGCTACGTGCCAATCTGCCTCGGGGCGGAGCGTATCAGGCCCCCCCGCCGGGTTCCACACAAGCCGGTACGGTACCATCTGGCGTGTGGGAGTACAAGACGGGGACAGGTCACCTCAACTTCCGAGTGTTGCGCCGAGCCCCGAAATCCCGCTATGCTACCGCCTTCCATTCTCTGGCAAAGGCGAGATGGGACTGTGGGCTGTTGAAGAAGCCACATGTTCATCAGAACAGGAGCGAAAAACCGGGACTGTACCAAGCGAGCGCAGCGAGACGGGACTGTCCCTGGTCTTTTTGCGGATTTCGCGAGAGGCTTGGCCCCTTTCTCAGCAGCGTCACTGTCCCCAGCGTCCCTTCCAAACGAGGTATACCATGCTTACCGACAATATCCTGAATCTCATCGGCAACACACCGCTCATCAACCTGAAAGGCGAACGCGTCTTCGCCAAGGCCGAGTTTCTCAATCCCGGCGGGAGCATCAAGGACCGCGTGGCCCTGTCTATGCTCGAAGGCGCCGAACGCGACGGCCGGCTCAAACCCGATTCCATCATTGTCGAGCCCACTTCCGGCAACACGGGTATTGGTATCGCGCTGGTGGGGCGGCTGAAGGGTTTCCCGGTGCGGATCCTGATGCCCGAGAATATGAGCGAGGAACGCAAGAAGCTCATCACGGCCCTGGGTGCCGAACTCATCCTGACGCCCGCCGAAGAGAGCATTGGCGGCAGCGTGGACCGCGTCAACCAGATGGCCGCCGAAGACCCGCGCGTGTTCGTGCCGCAGCAGTTCGAGAACCCGGACAACCCTCGGGTCCATTACGAAGAGACGGCCCATGAGTTGTGGCGCCAGATGACCGGCGACATCGCATGCTTCATCGCGGGTGTCGGCAGCGGCGGGACGTTGCAGGGCGTCGGCACCTTTCTCAAGGAGCACCGGCCCGACTGCAAAATCGTCGCGGTAGAGCCGAAGAATGTCTCCGCATTGTTGGGACACGAGCCGGGATTGCACCAGATTCAAGGCATTGGCGACGGGTTCATTCCGGCCGTGCTGGATGTGTCGTTGGTGGACGATGTCATCGAGGTGACCGACGAAGACGCCATCGAGACGACGCGCCAGCTTGGTCGCGACCATGGCCTATTGGTGGGCATCTCGTCGGGCGCGAACATATGGGCAGCACGCAAGATTTCCGAGAAGATCGAAGGGAACATCGCGACCGTGCTGCCCGACCGCGCCGAACGCTACTTCAGCACGGCCTTGCTGTAGCTCGGAGTGGTTCGAAGAGGAATTCGGGGACTGTACCAAGCGAGCGAAGCGAGACGGGACTGTCCCCGATTTCCGTCCAACAGAAAGGCAGGCCCCCACGTGAATCACGCGAGGGCCGCCATATCAAAGCGCAACGGTGCGGGCTCAGGAGAGCACGGCACTCGGCTGCGGTTGCGGATTCAGAACGGCTTCGGGCGGCGTCAGTTCGACGCATCCTCGTAGCGACTCCATACTCAGCATGATGGCGTCGGCGGTCTTCTGCAACGACACGGTCCCGGCCAGCGCGACCTCTCGCAAATCCTTGTTGACTGACGCGATCCGCTCGCCGGCATCCTGCAGGCGTGCTGACCACCCGTCGGGCGCGACCTTGGCTGCGGTATCCAGTGAGACCCGATGAGCGGGAATGCGGTATTCGGTCGATATCTCGGCCAACAGAGCCTTCGTCTGCACGTCGGCTCGTCTGGCATCGGCATTGACGGCCGTGAGGTCGGTAGCCTTGGCCTCGACGGTTTCAAAGTCCCGGGCCCGGATGGCGCGGCACTGGTCGACGGACAGGGTCAATTGGCGTTCCAGGCAGGCGACGGTCAACTCCGCGCTTTCACACAGGTCTTCGAACAAGGCATCCATGGCGATCTCCCTCTTGCTTCCAAAGGAGTTATCGGCATGCGCGCCAAGAACTTGACCTGCGGCCTCCCGCCAAAGGCAACGAGACGGACTGTTGTCCGCCTCGCCGATGGCTCTGCAAATGGCTCGCCTGGGACTCGTTGAAGAAGTCACATGCACACGAGAGCAGAAGCGACAAACGGGGACTGCCAAGCTCTTGCGTCCCATTATTGCCCTTCCTAGCCCGTCTTCCGCAGTGAGTTGGCATTTAGCGCCTGCTTGGACGCTCTGTTCGTCGTAAGTCCTTTGCTCGTCGCGGTCGTTTTCTCATTTGCCGTGTAGTGGCGAAAGCCCTCTTGTCGCAGGAGGCAAGCCGTGGGATCATGGAGGCCAGCCGGGAGGCGCTGGCATCGTGTTTCTCAAGCCGAATCGGAAGACCTGCGATGGCGTGACCTAC
>JAAEQP010001129.1 GCA_024231375.1 bacterium
CCGGACTGGTCGTGCCGTGTTTGGTCGGGCCATGGCTGGACCAAGGAGTGGCGGGCATGGTTGCTCCACAACAAATCCCTGTGCATCCCGCCGGTGCCGTTCCGCAACATGCAGAACTTCATGCATAAGATTTTCGCGCCTGAGAAGTACGGCGAGTCTCATCCCGAGTATTACCCGTTCATTGACGGGGAACGATGGGTCCCTGGCCCGGGCGAGCGCGCATGGCGGCCGTGCGAAAGCAACCCGGACGTGGTTCGTATCACGGTGGAGGCGGCCCGCGAATATCTCGACGCCCATCCCGAGCACAACAGTTTCTCGCTGGCCATGGACGACATCTACCGGCTCTGCGGATGCGCCAACTGCTGCGCCATGGACGCGTATCCCGACGACTACAAACGCAAGCAGTTCTCGGACCGCCACTACAAGTTCGTGAACGCAGTGGCCCGCGAGTTGGCGAAGACCCATCCCGACAAGTACATCGGCACGCTCTGTTACCACATTGCGCGCGAACTGCCCGAAACCGTGCCCGAATTGGAGCCGAATGTCTTCATCAGCATGACCCAACGGTGCGGAGAATGGTTCCGGCCGGAGCGCAAAGCGAGGGACATAGAACTGACGAAGGCCTGGCGGGAGCGGTGTCAGCACATGAGCCGCTACGACTACATGGGGCTCGGGTTCATCACGCCGCGCGTGTTCCCCCACGCCATGGCCGAAGGCATGAAGTTGGACCACGAACTGGGCTTTGAAAGCGTGTACAACGAGTGCTACGTCTTCCTGCCCAATACGGCGCCCATGATGTGGATGGTCGCGAAGCTCCAGTGGAACACCGATCTCGACGCCGACGATCTGCTCAACGAGTTCTATGACCGCATGTTTGGCGACGCAGCCAAGGCCATGCGGAAGTACTACGAGTCGCTGGAGGAATCGTGGATGACGGAGCGGCCGGGCCGGTCGGGTTGGGGACACAGACGGTTGTCCACGCAGGCCTGTGCCATGTCGGTGAAGGACGTGGAGCGATCCGAACGTCTTGCCGCGAAAGCCAAACGCAAGACCGACGACCCGGACGTGCTCAAACGCATCGACATCGTGGCGGCAGGGCTCCAGTACGGCGCATACCCCATCCGTGCGCGGGCGCTGACCGACGAATTGGCGAAGAAGTCGCTGAAATCCAAACGGGCGGCCATGGGCACGTTGGCGGGGTTGGCGGAACTTGACGAACTCAGCCGGGAACGTACGGTGTTCTGGGCGGAGGCCCTTGAGCGCGAAGACATTCTCGGTGACACGGTACGCGGTCTCAAGGCCAAGAAGTATTTCGTAGCTGCCAATGTAGACGAAGTGGATGCGCGTGGCCCCGTGTTGGCCGCACTCGATGCGCTGAACGACTATGCGCCGGATACGGCCCTGGAGAAGGCGCGTGACCTGGCCGACGGGGGCGAAGGCGCGTTGGCCGACCTGGCGGGCGCGTGGCTTTCGGTGAAGGAAGGCGTCGCTGTCAATCTGGTTACGAATCCGGGGTTTGAGGACAGCGCAACGAACACAGCGCAACCCGAGGATGATTGGGAAACCGAGGACGCGCCCACTGGCTGGTCCACGTGGCACACTGCGTCCGACGATACACGGTTCTATCTTGCGGGTGCGAAGGGTGTGGACGATTCGACTGCCGCGGGCATGCAGGCCGCGGATTCCGCGTGCTACTTCAGAGCATCGAGGTCGAGCCCGGCCAACG
>JAAEQP010001130.1 GCA_024231375.1 bacterium
ATGAGATCGTCGAATCTCGGGCAATCTCCGAAGCCGATTCTTGGCACTCTCAGAGCCTTCGCGGAAATGTCCGAATAATTCACACGCTCTCGGGATGACATGGTTGGGTGATCGGGGACTGTACCAAGCGAACGCAGTGAGACGGGATTGTCCCCGATTTCAGGCGCTACCGTTCGATACGCGAAGGAGACTTGCGATGAGACTCGTCCTGATACTGTTGTTGATCTGCGGCGTCACGACCCGCGCCGGCGCAGCCGTCCGTGGCGCCAACACGGACCCCAATCCTGGTCCAGACGGTGTGAAGCCCTACGAAATGGCTGACCGAGAAGAGGACCGCGTGCCGTTGGCGACGTTCGAGGATTGCACCCGTTGGACCGTGGAGGCCACGGGTGCGGAGGCATCCCTCTACCGCACGTCGGAACAACGCTTGTTCCGACCCCACTGCGGGAAACTGGTTTACCGCGGCACGGCCGACGAATCAGACATCCTTCTGAGATTGGAGAAGGCGATCCCCATTCCCGAGCCGTGGGACTGCTTCAGCTTCTGGAACTACGGCGCCCATTGGGTATGGGGCGAACCCCTTGCGGCACGCGCCTTGCACGTGTCGGCGGTGGTGCGGGATGCCGATGGCGAAGAGCACGACCTCGCCTTCGATCAGGTCGGCGCTCGCGGGATGGTGCATCGGTACTGGTTCTTGACGCGCACGATTCTGCTGGAAGATGTGCCCCGGCCCGCGCAGTTCGTCGGCCTTCGATTCCAAGGCAGGAAGGTCACCGAGGACGAGCCGCTGGCTGTCTACCTGGGGCCCGTGTACTTCTACCAGGAACAACTTGAACCGATCGCGTTCGAGCCGTGGCCGGAGAAGCTCCCCTTTCCCACGCGTCCTGAGACCATTCTGCCCCTGAACAAGACCGAATCGTTCAAGAATCGCGCCAAACACACCCGCGACGGCTATGTGTTCGAATACCGGGGAGACGACTGCAACTTGACCTATACCGTGACCCCGGCCCCCGGCGGTTTGGACGGCATCGCGGTCCGCTCTGGCAAGAAGCAGATTCATCCCTGCAAAGACGGCGGGCTCAAGGGCACCGAAGACGCGAAGTGGGAGCTTGTCGACGAACAGCTCAAGGACGACGTTCTGTCTACGCGCTGGCGAGTGACGGCGGACGGTACCGCCAAGGAGATTGCGTTCCGCTACCGCATCCAACAGAAATCGCTCATCGTCGAGATGGAAGAGCAAGCGGACGCCCCGGGCATTGTGGAGGAAGTGGACCTCGGTCGAGCGGAACCTGTCTCAGACGCCGAACTGTTCAAGATTCCGTTCCTGAACTACGACTACACCCGCGCGCCCCATCTTCTGATGGCGGAAGGGCTGTTCTTCTTCACCCAGTTCGATTGGTACTACTCGGACGCGTCGCGCCTGACCGAGGGGCGCCGCATCGTGAAGGACTCGTCGGCCCAGTTCAACGGCGGCGCGGTATACACTCCGAAGACCAACGGCGAACGCAATCCCCTGCGGGAGCGGCTGTTTATCAACGTGTCGCCCGACGTACACGAGGTGTTCCCGACCATTCCCAACCCGGCCTCGCCCATGCGGACGGCGCAATCGGCCCGGCTCTGGTCCGTGCGGGGTGGCAACGACTACGACGCCCTCTATGACGAGGCGCGGCGGCTTCGCGCGCAGGGCATGGAGAACGTCACGATTCGCTACCACGAAGGGTTCTGGCGCGACGGTGGAGAAAGTTACACCTTCCGGCTCAACGCGGCGCCCGGGCGTGGCGGCGACGAGGCCGTCCGCAACCACGTGCGCCGCATGCAGGCGTTGGGATGGCGCGTGGGCCTCTACACCAACTACACCGATTTCGCGCCGGTCAACGCCAACTGGAACGAAGACTGGGTCATGCGCGGACCGAGGGGTGAATGGAACGTGAGTTGGTCGCGGTGCTACGCACCCAAACCCATGATCGCCGTGGAGCAGGAAGCGCTGAACGCGCCCCAGATTCAGGCCAAGTTCGGCACCAACCACAGCTACTGTGACGTGCACACGGCCGTGTCGCCCATGGCCCGTGTGGACTACGACCATCGCGTGCCTGGCGCCGCCACGTTCCGAAGGACCTTCGAGTGTTTCGGACGTCTGCTCTTGAACGAGAAACAGGCGTACAAAGGCCCCGTCTACTCCGAAGGCGCGAACCATTGGTGGTATGCGGGACTCACCGACGGCAATTACGGCAACGCGGCGCCGAAGGTCGACCAACAACCCTTGTTCCCCGACTTCCAACTGCTCAAGATTCATCCTCTGCAGATGGATGTGGGTATGGCCAGCATCGCCCACACCCTCGCCTACGGGCACATCGGCATGTTGAACGACATGAAGACGTACTACATGGTCCAGCCTCTTCAGGTTCACTACAGCATGGTGCCCGTCAAACGAATCGCTTACGAGTCGAAAGGGAAGCTGGTGGACACGTCGCGCGCCCTAGCAGTCGGCGCGCACGAGACCGGGCGGATTCACCTCGAATACGAAAACGGATTCAAGGTGTGGGCCAACGTGGGCGAGGAACCGTGGGCCATCAAGGCGGCGGGCAAGGACTGGACGCTTCCCAAGCTGGGACACTTGGCGACCACTGCCGACGGGGCCACGACCAGCTTCTCCGGCCGGGCGTCGTCGACCGATGGGAAAGACGTTCACATCGACTGGTGCCACGGCCCGGTGTCCCACTACCTGAACACGAACGGGCAGAGCGTTGCTACCGAGTCCCTGGCTGGCAACGGCGCAGCAGCGCTCAAGAGGGAGCCCTTCGGGTGGGAGCTGATACCCGACGGTGGATTCGTGGAATTCGGATTCGACCCCGCCTTGATCGGTCTCCAAGACACCGGTATCTTCGTGGACGCCCTCACTCAGGACGGCCTGTCCGTTGCGGCGCCGACGGTCGAATGGCGCGACGGCAAGCTGTTCGTGATTCCCAGCGAGGCCAACAAGGCCTTCAAGTACCGTCTTGTGCCGAGAGTGGAGGCCTCCTGCCAGTAACCGGGCCGGAGCGTCCAAGGCATCAAGCCTTGGGGGTATCCCCGAACTCCGGAGGATGCCTATCGCCTTCAAGTCCGCAGAAGGGGGGGGCGCGCGATGATCTGTATGCTTGGGGCAGTTGCTGAGCCTTTCCTGGGGGAGGGTCCGCTGCTCACCCTTGAGCAGCGGCGGGCTAGTGGAATAGGGAAGCGTGTGTCTTCGCTTCCATACCCCGGCACCGTACGGAACTGCCCCACACATTGTGCGTCAGGCCTTGAGAACTCGCCAGGACAGGAACGCGCAAACAACCAGACCCGCCAAAGCTCCCGCCCCCACCCAGTAGGTGTGGCTGCCTGATTTCTTGACGGGCACCCTAGCTGAGGATGCGGCGGAAGGCGACGGCAGGTCTGGTACGTCCTTCGGGGGCGTCCGGCCGGTCGCTGGGTCTAGTGGGTCATCAAGGCCCGCCTGGGCGGCCAGTTCGTCGGCCACTCTGCGTCGCTCGTAGGCCCCGTGCTCCTGTGCGTGCTCCATGGCCTTCCTAATTTCGGCGCGGATAAACTCGTCGTCCGGATGCTGTGCTTCAAGCCAACGCAGGCTGGCAACCGGATCGGGCGTGCCCATGGTGTCGGCTACCATGTTCTTCCCGCAGGTGTATTGGTCGGAGCGAAGCCGAACAAGGTACTCCCTGACCAGTTTGCAGTAGTCCTTCTCCGACGTCTGATCTGACGGAATCAGAAGCAGCGCCCTCAGATGGTCGTCATCCTCGCCCTTTTGTTGGAGATCGCCATAGAAGCCGCTACGTGCGCGCATGCGCACTGTGACGTCGTTGATGAATCCCGTCAGGTTGTGACGGGCGCCGAGCACAAACGAAGTCGGTGGTCCGGGGCGGTCCGCGATCCGACGGAATATGGCTTCGGCGGCTGCCAGGTCGTATGAGTCGTCAGATCGGAACCCTTGCAGGTTCAGATGTGCGGCGAGATACATGGCGTTGTCTGCGGCGAGGGTGCCCGGATAGTCCTCCGCAACCTTCAGATACCGTGCGACGGCGTCCTCGCGACTCGAATTTCCCGCGCGATAAACATTGTTCTTGAACGCTTGAGCGGCCTCGAACGCCTTGACTGCGGCATCGGAGACAGGGCTTCCGTGCAAGGGCCAATGCTCCGCAACAATGAGCTCAAACTCCGTTCGCGCCGTATCGTACTCATCGATGGCGACGTTCCTGCGCTCGGGGTCTCTGCTTCGATCCTTGGCGTCGGCGTACTCGACGGCCGCCTCGCGCAGGGCGATAGCCGCTGGGAGGACATCGTCAACGAAGGCCGAAGACTCGGGCACGGACGCCGCAGTGGCCCCGGCGGTGAGGGCGCTGAGCACACACACCATCATCCCAAAGGTCGATCCCATCATCGTCGGATTAGTCATACTCGCACCTCATTCCCTTCTTAGATCAGGAGCATACTGGAGACATTATAGCAGGGCGCATTCCACGATGCATCCGCTTCGTTTCACCACGACTTCGGTGGTCGGCCGAAGAGAATCGTTCGATCCGAAACGAATAAGAGTAGAGAGAAGGAAGTCGACGGCCCAAACAACAAGTGCTTAGGCCGTCGCGCCCCTTGCTCAGTAGGTAACCTCCTGAACTGAGAATGTCGCCCCAGAGAACCTGACGTTCCCTGTGGCCCAAGACTGGGTCAGATCGGGGTCCACCGCCGCTACCCCGTTGCTGACGATGTACGAGGAATTCACGGTTTCGCCCTTTGCCCTACTCACGTAGCCAGCCCCCGTGCCTTTCGCCATAGCGTTGCCTGTGATCGCCTCAGTCTTGCCACCAGGAACCGGGATACTGCTCTCTTCATACAGGGAACTGGTGTCGGTGAAGTCGGGCGCGGACGTCGCTCGATTGCCGCCGACGCCATCGCCCGTATACTGCCACACACCAGCCCAGGACCCTTCTCGGCTGTCTGGGAGATTCCAGACGTACTCAATGCCAACCACATATGACAGGGTCACACCAAACGTAGTGGTTCCATCGTTACGGTCAGTATCCTCGATATTGTATAGGAACTCCGCGGTTGGCACATAGTTGAGTTTTGCCTTGATGTTCTTGCGCGGCTCCGCGTGGCTCGGTACGGTCTTGAATGTCCAGCTTATCTCAGCAGACTGCTGACATGAATCCGTCACGGTGTTGGTGTTGGTTCCGTTCCCCTGCGCCGCAGCAGGGCCCACCCAACTCGCTGCGCCCATGGTCTTTGAATCGGTACTCCCCTCAGTGACCGTCCAGTCCGTCTGCACCCAAGCCCCGGAGATGTTACCCTCAATCTTCACGGTGAAACCGGCGCAGAAGTCTCCGTTTGCAGGGTCTTGGCCCAGGATTATCTCAGGGTGGAAGCTTTCATTGGCGTCCTCATCCGGTTCTTGGGGATGATCAACCAGTGTTGCCGTGACTACAGACTGGCCAGGCTGGGTCGCGTACCAGTTTGTTGTACTCACATGCCACGCAGGGTCGCAGTTGCCTCTGTCTCCGCCATTGAACACCGCGAAACTGTAGTAGCTTCCAGGCAACTCCTCACCATTCATACAATCGATGTCAATAGTGTCGTAGACCTGAACGCTGCACCACTCGGTGGTGTCGTTAACGTGAGCCCACCTTTCACCATCAGTTAGGTGGATTTTCCCTGTGATGCCAGGCCCATGCTGATAAGTGTCGACAGCTTTGGCGACTCCGCACAAGGCAACGCCAGGAACAAGGAACAGCAAGGCCAAGTGAGTTAGAACGGATCGATGCGCAAATCTATCCCGACTTACGTGAGCGCTTCTCATTTCGCGATACTCCTCTTGTTTAGCACTTTTCAAGATTCGAGCAGGCGACAGTGAGCGGGCCGCCGCACTTCGCCTAAAGCTAACTTATGCCCACATATGTCGCGAGGTGACGCAATCCTTTCATTCTTTCACGTCTTTTTCCCCATTTGACGCATGGCTGGCGCTGTGGCCCGCTGGGGAACCGCCCCATGCTCACGCGTGATCTGTTGGCGAGAGACCGCCGTAGAGCTGTTTCTCAGCTCCACCTTTGATCTCCCGCGTATCGCCAAATAGCCTGCGATCAGCCTTGATCAAGCGCAAACCACAAGAATTCAGTGAGTTAGACCGTTCAAGTGGCCATTCGTAGTCTTCTGCAGGGCCTCGAAGGTGGCACTACGTTCGCTAGTCTCTGTGGAGTTCGAGACCCAATGTCCAAGACCGACCGCAGTCTATTCAGCGCATAGCCGTCGGATGGTGTGAGTGACTCTATCGCTACCCGGAAAAGGAAGGTGTATGGGCATCCCCAGGGCCAGGAGGGCATTTGTGCAGGCATCGCTGCCTTGCCCCGCCTTGATCGGCCTCGAAGACACCGGTATCTTCGTGGACGGCACTACTCAGGACGGTCTGCCCGTTGCGGCGCCGACGGTCGAATGGCGCGACGGCAAGTTGTTTGTGATCCCCGGTGACGACAGTACGGCCTTCAAGTACCGTCTTGTGCCGAGAGTGGGGGAGAACCCCGTCCAATGACGAGGAGGTACCGTCCATGCTTCACGATCCAAGTCACTACACCCCGCCGGCTCCGGTTGAACCCATTCGGTTGACCTCGTCGGACAGGGACATCCTTCGCGCACTTGCGGAAGAACTCGCCGCCATCGCCGCCCTGCCCGTGCACAAGGAAAAGGCGGAACTCTGGCGCAGACTGAACGACTTGGATAGCGTTCGCCCCATGGTGTGGATCAACGAGATCTGCTGGAACGAGTTTGGCGATGAAGAGGAATTGCAGCTGAAGACGGAGCATCCGTGGGCGCGCGAGCAGGAGCAGGGGCTCCGCAGGACCCTGTATCAGTGGAAGCATCTGCCCGGCGACATGGTCGTGGACGATTTCCTGACGTGCCCTTTGGCCATCCACAGCACCGATTTCGGCATCATCGAAGACGTGGACACGGTCAAGATGGACGAAGACAGCGACATCTGTTCGCGGCACTTCAACGTCCAACTCAAGGAACCGGCCGACATCGAGAAGATCAGAATGCCGGTCATCTCCCACGACGAGCAGGCCACCGAGATCCGGTACCAAACCATGTGCGAGGTGTATGACGGCATCATGCCGGTCAGGAAAGCCGGCCAGACCCATATCTGGTTCACACCGTGGGATTTCCTCATCCGATGGTGGGGTGTGCAAGAAGCCATGATGGACCTCATCGCGCGGCCCGACATGGTCCACGCGGCGGTGGACCGCATGGTCGACGCCTGGATGGTGGAACTCGACCAATTCGTCGAGCAGAACCTGCTCTCGCTGGATAGCAACAACACCCGCGTGGGTTCCGGCGGCTACGGCTACGTGAGTGCATTGCCGGGCGACGACTTCGATGCCGACCACGTGAAGCCGCACAACATGTGGGGCTGCTCAAACGCCCAGATCTTCTCGTCCGTGTCACCCGAAATGCATTGGGAGTTCGCCATCGAACACGACATGCGATGGCTCGAACGGTGGGGTCTCACCTACTACGGATGCTGCGAACCGCTCGATGGCAAGATCGATGTGCTCAAACGCATCTCCAACCTGCGCAAGGTGTCCATTAGCCCGTGGTGCTCGGCCGAACGCGCCGTCGACGCCATTGGCGCAAGTCTGGTCATCAGTCACAAGCCCAATCCAGCCATTCTCGCCGAGGAACAATGGGACCCCGATCAGGCTAGAAAGAGCATCCGCGACTTCCTCGACACGACGGAAGGCAACTGCCATGTCGAGTTGATCATGAAAGATGTCTCGACGGTCCGCTACGAGCCACGGCGGTTGTGGGAATGGTCCGCCATCGCCATGGAAGAAGCCGAACGGCGAATGTAGGGGCACGGGCCCTCCCTTCCTACCCTCGCCCCACGGGAGAGGGCAGGGTGAGGGGTCTTGTGTCCCTATCTTCCGCGTCCATCGACGAGGTCACTCGGCGAATGGGACAGTGAGTGGAGGAGACGGACCTTGACGTTTCGATGCATTCTGACGGGAATGGTGTTGTCGGGCATTCTAGCTGTTTCGGCGCTGGCCGGAGCCGCAGACGACGTAATCCTCTTCGATTTCGAAAACCCCACGCAACTCGACCTGCTCACGACGAACACGCCCGCCACGCTATCGACCGACTGGGCCTCACAAGGTGCCAAATCGCTCAAGGTCGAGTTCGAGGCACACGTCGCGGGTGAGACGCCCGACTTCCCCCATGTGGCCTGTTGGGCTGACAAGATTCCCGTCCGCGATTGGCGCGAGTACCGGTACTACTGCTTCGACATCTGCACCCCGGCCGACGGCACGTACGTGGGCGTCATCGTCCAACGCTCCGGCAAACGCGCCGATCGCATGGACCGCCGCTATTCCTTCCCGAAGGGCGCCCACCGCATGTGGGTCAACATCGAGAACTTCGTGGCGAAGGAAGGCGATTTGGAGACCGTCTCGAATATCGTTGAACTGGAATTCTTCCAGTCCAAACCACCCAGGGCTGGCGTCCTCTTTCTCGACAACATTCGCCTGTTGAAGTCCTATGACGGTGAATCCGGCGCGGATTCGGCCTTGTGGGTCGACACGCTGACGGGACTCGCCGCGAGCCCGCCCGTCGACGACAGCAAGGGCCCCGTCATCGATCGTGCCGAGAATCTCGCGGTTTCGGACGCCGACCTACTTGCGCGCCACGCCGAGGCCCTATCGGCCATCGCACGGGCCGTCCAAGACCGCGCCGCCGCCGACACGCTCGCTACGGCCATCGAAACCCATTTCGAGAAGTCTGGCTACGGCGGCATGGTCGCACCGGTTGGCGATCACGTGTTCTTCTCGGGGCAGGCCGTGCAGCCCTCGTGGTCGCACACGCTCGATCTTGACGTGCTCCGCGGCGAAACGCGTTCCCGGCAGTTGGTCATTTTCCCAAAGCCTGGCGAGACCCTCGAAGATGTGCGCGTCGTGGCGGGCGCGCTCAGCGATTCGGACGGCAACCGTATCGACGCGGACCGCATTTCGCTCGAACTGGTTGGCTATGTTCATCTAGGCGAGAGCGCCATGCATCAGTTCCGCGGGTTCACCGATTTCGGCTGGTATCCCGATCCCATCCTGTCGCTCACGAAACCTTTCGACGTCGCGCCGCCGCGCCAGTTGCAGCCGGTATTAGTCACCGTGCGCGTACCGAGAGACATTCCGGCGGGACAGTACGCTGGCAGGATCGCCGTGTCGGCGGCCGACCGTGGGCCCCTCGCCGTGGACGTCGCCCTCACGGTTCACGACGCGGTCATGCCCGTGACCCCGCGATTGCCCCATCTCATTCACTGCGGCATGGAAGGCTTCTCGCCGGAGTTCCGATTGAACCCGAACAACGGCGACCTGGGCAGCATCTATCGGTGGGGGAGTGCCGTCGAGCCCGACACCATCGCCCAACACGTGGAAGCGGGCATGAACCGGTACAACCTGCTCCGCATCAGCCAGTTCAACCTGGCCGGCCGTTGCGCCAAACGCGGCGAAGAGGCGGGCGCGCGCCAGTTTGTCGACATGGTCACCAACCTCTACACCGACGACGTGATGACCGCCCTCGCCGAACGCGAGTTGCTGGACAAGGCGGTCTTCTACGGGTTTGACGAGGTCCACACCGACGATCCCAAATGGCAGCAGCGGATCACCAACGTGTTTGGCCCATTGAAGGAGCGCTACGGGAAATACGGCGTCAAAACCGCCACTACCGCGCGTCCGTGGGCCACGCCTGAAGCCTGGGACCTGCCCGTGGACATCTGGATACCCCTGTTGCGTGAATACGACCCCGTGCTGGCCGGTTTGGCCCGCGAACGCAGCATGGAAGTCTGGTGGTACAGCATCGGTTGGGAGATCTACCAGGCGCCGCTCTGGTCCAACGCCTTGTGCTGGGCCGGATACGCCAACAAGGTCGACGGCTGGCTCTATTACCACATGTACGATTGGGTCAACCGAAACCAGCGCCTCACCGACGAAAATCCCCTCACCTCATGGTCGCCCCTCAGTGAAGGGTCCCGCGGGTCCTTCGGCACCGGTGCTGTAGTCTACTTCGACGCCAACGGGGACCCCCAGCCCTCGCTTCGTCTCGTCAACCTGCGCGAAGGCATGTTCGACTACGACCTCCTCTGCCTGCTCCGCGACAAGGTCGAGGAGGTTGAGAAGGCGGCGCCTGCCGAAGACTTCGAGCTGCAAGTCACCCTTTCCCGCGCCCGCGACTTCCTCGACGCGCCTTGGCGTTCGGCGATGACGGACTACGTCCTGAAGCCAACGCGCGAGGGTGGTGCTGTTGCCGGAGCCGGGACCCGCGAACTACGCGCACAGGCATTGGAACTGCTGGACGGCCTGGACAGACGTGGCACCAGCGGCGGCGCTGAATAGCCCTTGGTCGTCGTGTCCTTTGGATCTGTGAGAAGGATTCGCGTATTATCGGTGTGTGTCGTTTCGCCACCTGAGGCGTGCGGCGCGTGATACGCAATCGTTGCCTGAAAGGATCGAGTGTATGGGCAAGCTCTGGGGCGGCCGGTTCGAGGCCAAGACGGATGGACTGGTCGAGCAATTGGGTGAATCGGTGTCGTTCGATGCGCGGTTGGCGTTGTACGACATCGAACTGAGCACGGCGCATGCCGAGATGCTGGGCGACCAAGGCATCATCACGAAAGCCGATGTTCGCCGAATCGTTCGGGGCCTCAAAGCGATCCGCAAGGAGATCGAGGCGGGCACGTTCACCTTCGACCCCGGCCTTGAAGACGTACATACCAACATCGAAGCCGCTTTGGTGGCCGACATTGGCGACGCTGGGAAACGCCTGCACACGGGCCGTTCCCGAAACGACCAGATCGCTACCGATATCCGGCTTTGGACCCGTGACCAGATCGGCCGCATCGTGGTGCTGCTCGGTCAACTGCAGGCGGCGTACCTCGATCTTGCCGAAGCCAACATCGACGTGATTCTGCCCGGCTGCACCCACCTTCAGAATGCACAGCCCGTGTTGTTCGCCCATCATATGCTGGCCTACTTCGAGATGTTCGCGCGCGACCGCGAACGGTTCGCCCAACTGCGCAAGCGCGTCAACGTCATGCCCTTGGGATCGGCCGCCCTCGCCGGTACGCCCTATCCCATCGACCGCGCCAAGGTCGCCAAGGCCTTGGGGTTCGACGGCATTACGGCCAATAGCATGGACGCCGTCGCCGACCGCGATCTGCTCATCGAATTCTGTGCCGACGCGTCCATGACCATGATGCACTTGTCGCGCTGGTGCGAAGAACTCATCCTGTGGTCGTCTTCGACGTACGGCTTCGTCGAGATCGGCGACGCCTTCACCACGGGATCGAGCATCATGCCCCAGAAGAAGAATCCCGACGTGGCGGAACTGGTCCGTGGCAAGACGGGCCGCGTTTACGGTGATCTGGTAGCGCTCCTCACCATCATGAAGGGGCTGCCTATGACGTACAACCGCGATCTCCAGGAGGACAAGGAGCCTGTCTTCGACGCCTCGGACACCCTTCAGATGTGCGTGGAGGTCACGGCGCGCATGATGCCGACCATCGCCGTTCGCGCCGACCGGATGCTGGAAGCGGCCCGGGAGGGTTTTCTGGAGGCCACCGACCTTGCTGATTACCTCGCCGGAAAGGGGATGCCCTTCCGCGAGGCCCACGAGGTGGTAGGCCGGATGGTGGTCTACTGCGGGAAGCACGGTAAACGGCTCCCCGAGTTGACGTTGGACGAATACAACAGCTTCTCGGCCCTCTTCGAGAAGGACGTGGTACGGAGTCTGTCGCCTGAGGCCGTATGCCGGAGGAGAGACAATCCCGGCGGTACGGCGCCGCGGCGGGTTCGGGCCGCACTCCGGAAAGCGCGCCGAAGTCTTTAACGTACTTCGTGTCATGGTGTTATAGGGGATAGCGTACGTGGCGACTCCCTCGCTCGACGGCGTAGTGGGGCGCTGGAGGCGTTCGGAAGTCACGGGCTCGCGGCGGTGCCGGGCAAGGGGCCGCTCCTTTTGTGGTACTATTCGGATTGGTACAACCCACGTGGACTCATTGTATGCCAGAACAGAACAAGATCCTCGTTGTCGACGATGAAGCCGTCATCCGCGAACTCCTGACCGACATCCTTCTCGACGAGGGGTACGACGTCGTGACTGTGTCCAACGGTCCCGATGCCCTCAAACTCCTGGAAGAGGACGATACCTACGTCCTGTTGTTCACGGACATCATGATGCCCGTGATGGACGGCATCCAGTTGGTGCGGGAAGCCCGGAAGGTGCGGCCGTCGCTGATTCCGGTCGTCATGACCGGGTTCGCCACGTTGGAGACCGCTCGTGCGGCCGTGAAGGAGGGCGTGTACGACTACGTGCTCAAGCCCTTCAGTCTGAGCGAGATTAAGCTCGCGGTCACCAACGCCTTCGAACGCTTCACCCTGACGAACGAGAACGCGCGGCTTCGTGAACTCACCGAGCTATTCAACATCAGCGAATCCATCGCCGGCATCCGCCAGGAACGCCATCTCCTCGATTTCGTGTTGAAGGCCGCGCTGGAACGGGTCCAGGCGAAGCGCGGTTCCGTCATGCTCGTGATGGAAGATGGCAAGGCACTGCAGGTTTCCGCAAGTGTCGGCGTTCCGGAAGCCGTGACCGGTAAGCTGGTGGAGATCGATTCCAGTATCTCGGGTTGGGTTGCCAGCCATGTCCAACCGTTGCTGGTGACGGATCTGACAAAGACCCCTGAGGTCGCGCAGATCAGCCATCAACTCAGCGACCACTCGTTCATCTCCGTACCCTTGGAACGCAAGATACAGTTGGATGCCGAAAGCCGCCGAACCTTCCTCCGGGACGGGCCCCAGGTCTTGGCTGTGTTGAACGTGAGCGAGAAGCTGGGCGGCGAGCATTTCACCGAAGGCGACCTGAAGACGCTCAGTATCGTGGCGAACCACGCCGCGGCCGCGCTTGAGAACGTGCACCTCCTGAAGGACGTCGAGAGCGCTCACATCGCCACCCTTCAATCCATGGCGCTGCTGCTCGAAGCCCGCGACCTGTACACCCACGGTCACAGCCAGCGCGTGACCACCTACTCCGTGTTGCTGGCGCAGAAACTTGGCATGACCGAGGACGACATCGACACTCTGCGCGTCGGTGCTCAGTTCCACGACATCGGCAAAGTGGGCATTCCCGACGCGGTGTTGAACAAGACAGACAAGCTATCCGACGACGAATGGGACATGATCAAGCGCCATCCCGTGGTGGGTGACGGCATTCTGGAACCCATTACGTTCCTCTCCCAGAACCATCGCGACTTGGTGCGCAGGCACCATGAACGGTACGACGGC
This sequence comes from bacterium, assembly GCA_024231375.1. Next base: position 13,347 of record JAAEQP010001130.1, read on the forward strand.
AAGGGATACCCGGACGGGTTGGGTTGCGACGCCATTTCGTCGTTGGTGCGCGTGATTTCGTTGGCGGACGCCTACGACGCCATGTCGGGCGACCGGGCCTACAGGAAGGCGCTTCCAGCCGAAGTGATTATCGAAGAACTGCGCAAAGGCGCCGGCAACCAATTCGATCCGGACATGGTCGAGCCGTTTGTTGAACTGATCGAGAAGGGCGAGGTCGGCCGCGCCAGCTAGCGACTGGCGGCCTCAGCCCACTGCGTCAAAGTTGTTCACCAGAGCTTCACTGGTCTTGCCCCGCCGGTCGGCGCGGCTGTTCACAAGACGGGTCGCAAGCACCTCGTCCAAGGTGAACGCCCCCTTCCCGTAGAGATCCCGCACCAGCGGCGTAAACGAATTCGACAACAGCACCTTCACACCTCGTTCGCTCAACTCCGTGAAGACCCGCGCCAACGCGCGCTGTGAATCCTCGCCGAATCCCCCGTTGTGATAGGCCGTGAACGACGCCGTCTGCGACACGGGATGATACGGTGGGTCGAAATACACCAGGTCGCCGGGCTCCGCCGCCTTGAGCACACATTCGAACGACCGCGTACGCAGTTTGGTCTTTCCCAGCGCCTCAGACGCAGCCCGCAGGTTGCCAACGTCGCAGATCAAGGGGTTCTTGTACCGGCCAAAGGGGACGTTGAAGAGTCCCTTGCTGTTCTCGCGAAACAGGCCGTTGTAGCACGTACGGTTCAGGTAGACGATGCGCGCCGCGCCATCAATCAGATCCGTCGGGACGTCCTCGCGCACTTTGTAGTAGTATTCCTCGCAGTGCCGAACCTTGTGTTCTTCGAGGCGCTCGATGAGATCTTCCGCGCTGTCTCGTACCACGCGGTACGTGTCGATCAATCGGTCATTGCTGTCCGATAGGTAGGCTTGCTTCCGCCCCAGCATTCCGTTTCGGTACATGGCGAAAAACAGCGCCCCGCCACCCACGAAGGGTTCATGATAGCGGCCGAAGGGGGCCGCTTTCTCAACGCGCGGCATGAGTTCGCGTAGCAGTTGCCGTTTGCCGCCCGCCCATTTCAGGAACGGCCGCGGTACCGTGCTCCTTGTTTCCCTGTAACTCATAGAGCGAAGTACAGTTCCAGCCAGGGGCCGATGTCTTCGAGGGCGACCGCCATGCCCGTGGACAGAAGGTAGGCTTCCATGTTGGCCGAGAACCCCGCCCCGTCGTATACCACAATCCCGCGAATCGGCCAAGCCCTGATGTCTTCCAGGGTAGCCGGAATCTTCTCCTCGGCGCTGCCGGGACCGCCCTGGTACTTGCACTCGACACCCAAGCTCATCCGGCTCTCCGGATGCTTCAGCACCACGTCGATACGGCGTTTCGCCCCCCACACGCGGCGTCCCACGGCGACCTCGATCTCCACGTCGAGACCCATATCGCGCCCGATCGCCGCGACCGCGTCGCGCAATTCGTTCCCCGAATGAACGGCCTGTGCTTTTCCTGGCATGAAGTACCCACTTCGGTTGGTGTCCGCCGGTCCGAAGTATCGCCCGTGATCGGGGTTGAATTCAAGAAACCCTGTCTGGGTGCGCGTTGAAGGGCTGTCCGCAGCAATTCCCGGGAGTCGAACCCTTCCGGGTTCCGGAGAAGGAAGCTTGGCTGACCCTGGGTAGGCGCGCGTCCGCGGTCGAACGTTCGCGCCAACCCAGGGCTTCGATTGTCGAACCCCTTGCGGGGTTCTAGCGACATCCGACCCGTGCTGCCGAAGCACCACGACGATCGCTCCCGTCTGTCCGCGGTGGACGACACCGATCCCCAGCCCGGTAGGGCTGGACAATCAGAGCCCCAGGTTGGCGCATGTGCCTTCCTAGGCACGCGCCTACCTGGGGTAGAACGGCCGCCTTTCGACAACCCGGCGGGTTGGACAGAGCAACGACGGGCTCGCCCGCCCCTTGCCAGAATCCCCACGAGGTGTCACACTGACGGATGACGGTTCGCGCGTGCCGGTCAACCGGAGTTATTGCCATGGGGAAACAGCGGCGACGAGTTGGGGGCTGTCTGGTGCCCTTTCTCATCGTGTTTGCCATCGTCGTAGTGCGAGGCGCCCCATATAGCGACGGGTCCGACGTGTGCGCGGACTGTGGGCGCACCCGGGGCTACTACGAATGGTGCGGCCTCCGGCTCTGGCAATGGATCGCCGAGAACGACACGTCGCGGTGGATGGACACCCTCCTGAAGGACCACACCGAACACGACTGGCAGGGTGATAGCGGAGAGGGCCGCTCCGAATGGTTCAGTTCCACGGTCATCGCGTGGGACGGGGACGGCGGCGTCCCGCACATCGTCCACAGTCTCAAACCCGGCATCGGCGAGGAACGGGCCAAGGAGTACATTGCCCGCTACCTTCGGATTCGGGAAGGCGATGGGGACGGGAGCGGGGAAGGAATGAAGGCCCTTCGCGGTGAGATCTACGGGGTTATGAATTCCGCGCATGCCAGGCCTCCCCAGACTCAGGGGACAGCGCGCCGGCCCGCTACCGAGGAACCGGGGTCGCTGTAGAAGGCCCGCTGTCATCCGCTGATGAACCGCCAGACGCCTTGAGCCTCACACCCTCCAGATGCTAGATTGCTGGGGAAGAATCGTCCCCGACTCGACCCCAACAGGAGCTACTTCGCCATGATCAAAGAATCTGCCTTCGCCTTGCTTGTCGTAGCAGTACTTCTTGGCTACGCGCCCTGGTGCGCGGCCGCGGACAAGACCTTCGCCGAACGCCTGGGATGGGAGCCCGACGCGCGCGTCGTCATCTTCCATTGCGACGATGCCGGCATGTCCCACTCATCCAACACGGGCGCTATCGAGGCGCTGGAGGGCGGTGTCCTGACCTCGGTAAGCACCATGATGCCGTGTAGTTGGGTGCCTGAGTTCGCCGCGTACCTCAAAGAGCACCCCGAAATGGACAACGGCATCCACGCCACGTTCACGTCCGAGTGGAAGCACTACCGGTGGGCGCCTGTGGCCGGTCGTGGCGCGACGCCGGGCCTGGTCGACGAGACCGGGTTCATGTGGCACAACGTCATTCAGGTGGCCACGCACGCCACGCCCGACGACATCGAACGCGAATTGCGCGCCCAGGTGGCCTTGGCCGAGCAACTCGGCATGCCCATCACCCACATCGACACCCACATGGGCACCGTGTACGCCACCGAGGAGTTTCTGGCCCGCTATATCAAGGTGGGCGCCGAGAAAGGCATCCCCGTGATGATCCCGGGCGGCCATATGACCCTGCTCGAGCAGGCCCGACCGGGGTCCATCGCCCGCATGCAGCAGTCGGGGCTGGGCGAGCAGGTGTGGCAGGCGGGACTGCCCGTGCTCGACGATCTGGCCGGCGGCATCAAGGGTCCCCATCCCCGCGAGCAAATGGCGGACAATGCCATTCACATGCTGAAGAATCTCAAGCCCGGCATCACGCAGATCATCGTCCACTGCACCCGGCCCACGGAGACCTTCCCGGCCATCTCGTCGTCGGGCAGCAACCGGTTGCGCGAGTTGGAGACCATGCTCGACCCGCGTGTGAAACAGTGCATCGAGGACGAAGGTGTCATCCTGACCACTTGGCGCGAGTTGAAAGAACGCCGCGACAAGGTAGGCCCCTGATCGCCACCCACGCGAAGCGCGGGCCTCAAGTCTTCGCGGACTGTACCCAAGAACAGAAGTGACAAACGGGGACTGCCGAAGACAGAGTCTCAACCCAGTTACATCCCAACCGTGTCATCCCGGGCGAAGTCGAGGGATCTCTCACGGGTGAGCGCC
>JAAEQP010001131.1 GCA_024231375.1 bacterium
CTTCTCGAACCCATCATGATCATCGTCCTCGGCACCATCGTCGGCTTCATCGTCCTTGCCATGCTGCTACCCATCTTCCGCCTCGGCGATACCATTCAGATGTAGGGGGAGGAGGGTAGGCAGAACGGGGTGGGTCTGCCGCGGGCTGAGGCCATCCCTTCGAAGCCGTGTCTGTGAGGTCCCTTGGGCCGCACTCTTCTCGGTGGCCCAGGCCAGAAATCGGGGACATGTTCAAAGCGCCGTACCCGGCGCGACTACGTGTACCCAGATTTCCTAATTGCGGGGACATAATTGCGGGGACATAATACTCAATTATCCTTCCCTGAGCCCTTCGGGCCGGGCTTGCGTTTTCTCAGGAGACGACCCAGAATTTCTTCAAGGTGGTGGATGAACGCGTCGCCACCGAGAGGGCGTCCGGTACGGGTATGCTCGCGAAGGCGCACGAGTTCATCTTCCTCAACGTCCAGCGCGAGGTAGCGTTCCCAGTCGCCGACGTAGTCGACCATCCCGCTGACATCGCCGATGAGCGAATCGGGTTGCCCGGTGAGATGGGCACGCGCGCTGCTCCAAGGCCAGTCCGCGGGAGAGGCGGCGAGTCCCGCCCGTACCGGGTTCAACTCGACATAGCGCATGGCGGTCAGAAGATAGTCCTCATCCATCACGAACGAGCCGAAACGTCCCTGCCAGAGGTAGCCACGCCAGCCCTCGCGCTGATTGATGTGCAGCGTGTAGCGGCGGTGGGCTTCACCGATGGCGCGGGCCAATCCGTCGAGCGTTTCGGGCACCGCGATTAGGTGGACATGGTTCGGCATGAGGCAATAGGCCCAGATCTCTACCTCGTGGCACGCGCACCACGTCTTCATCAGGTCGAGATAGACCGCATAGTCGTCGTCCTGCAGGAACGTGGGCATGCGGCGGTTGCCGCGCTGCGTGATGTGATGCGGCATGCCCGGCGCTACAATGCGTGCGATGCGTCCCATAGGAGAAGACTACCGGAAACCTTCCAGAAAGGCAACAATTAAGTATTGTGTCCCCGTAATTCCCGGACACAATACTCAATTACCCTTCCCTGGCCCCTTCGGACCGGGCTTGCGCTTTCTCAGGAGACGGCCCAGAATCTCTTCGAGGTGGTGGATGAACGCCTCGCCGCCGAGAGGACGTCCGGTACGGGTGTGCTCGCGAAGGCGCACGAGTTCCTCTTCCTCAACGTCCAGCGCGAGGTAGCGCTCCCAGTCGCCGACGTAGTCGACCATCCCGAAGACATCGCCCATGAGCGAATCGGGTTGGCCTCCGAGATGGGCGCGGGCGCTGCTCCAGGGCCAGTCTGCGGGAGAGGCGGCGAGTCCCGCCCGTACCGGGTTCAACTC
>JAAEQP010001132.1 GCA_024231375.1 bacterium
CCCGAAAGTGGCACAAGTTTCCCGTCGAAGGTTGGGACGATTGGGAAGAGATGAAATGGCGCTTCGATCCGCACCATGCCGACCGGTATCCGGACGACTTCGAGGAACGATGCGCCGTTCTGCGTGACCGCGATTATCCGCTCACGGTGCACTTCAACGGGCCTTTCTGGCAACTGCGGGAATTCTGCGGCATGGAAGGGCTGTGCATGCTCATGCTGCAGCAACCCGACCTTGTGCACGAGATGGCACGCTTCTGGATGGAGTTCTGTTCCGAGACCGTGAAGCCAATCCTCGAACATGTTGCACCTGACATGCTGCACTTCTCCGAAGACATGTGCTTCAAAGAGCACCCCATGATCGGCCCGGAGATGACCGAGGAGTTCTGCGCGCCGTGCTACCGCCGCTGGATAGAGGAAGGACGCGCGGCCGGCGTGCCGCTGTTCGCGGTGGATTCCGATGGCCGGAACGACCTACTCATCCCGGTCTGGTTGGACTGCGGCGTCAATTGCCTGGATCCCATCGAGGTAGCGGCAGGGAACGACATCGTTGCCTTCCGCGAGCGGTTCGGGAAGAAGCTGGCGTACCGCGGGGGAATCGACAAACGGGCGATGGCGGCAGGTGGCGATGTACTCCGCGCGGAACTCGAACGCATCCAGCCCGTCGTCGCCGACGGAGGCTACATCCCCGGGTGCGACCACGGCGTACCGCCGGACATCTCCTGGCAGAACTTCCAGGACTACTCGATTCAGCTTGCCCGCATGACCGGATGGCTGTAGATCATTTCGAGATCAACTGCTCAAACTCTTGGGTGAACCGTTCGGCGATTTCTGGGTCATGGATAATGAGAACGTTCTCGTCGTTCTTCTTCTCGGCGGACTTGCTGAAGTTGTAGCTACCGGTCACCACGGTCTCCCGGTCGAGCACGATCACCTTGTGGTGCATGGTGTACTTGTTCGAGTCCATGTGGACCTCCGCACCGCGGTCCCGGAGGTAGTCGTCGCGGGAGTAGGACGAGCCCGCGCCGCGTTTTTCGAACAAGCCCCGAACACGGACGTCCTCCTCCATCCGCTCGGCCATGGCCTCGGCGATGGGTTCCGAGGTGAAGGAGAAGGCCATGAAATCGATGGATTGGCCCGCATCTTCGATCTCCTCGACAATCTCGCGCTCCGCCTTGTCTTCCGGGGCGAAGTAGCACTCGATGGTCACGGAGCCGACGCGCAACTCGGGGTACTGGGTATTGCGGGGCGACCGACCGCCAAACCGCCCATTCGAATACATTTCCTGGAATTCGGCGAGATAGTCCTGCGCCAGGGCAGACGATTCGACAAGCACGACGTTGTTGTTGTTGCGGTACATGCCGTTCTCGGTGATGTTGGTCGAACCCGTCCAGACGCGGGCGCCGTCCACAACGCAGAATTTGTTGTGCATGAAGGGACTTCGGTCGTCGAACACCACCGGAATACCCGCGCGGATGCAGGCTTGAATGGCATCGCGAATCTGGTATTCCGAGTCGGTGACGATCCCCACCTTGAGACCGGCCTCGTGTTTGGCGACGAGAATGTCCGCGACGGCAGGTAGTTGCAGTTCGTAGAACGCGCAGTAGATGGACTTCTCAGCGCCTTCCAGGAATGCAATGAGACGGTCGTCGATGCCCCAGGGGCTGGAGAGCTCGCACGGTGCGAAGTAGACGGCAATCCGGCCTTCCTCGGCTTCGAATCCCCGGTCCAACTCCACTCCGGCCCGTTGAGCCAGGCCCTCGGCGCGGTCCACGCCTTCGGACAGGGCATCGCGGGCCTCGTCGAGGTGCGACGCGGCCCGATCCCACAGCCGGGTCAGATCGCCGCTCACATCCTGCCACGAACCGCCCCGGTAGAAGTGGAGTCCTGCCGCAATGGCCAAGGCCAATCCGAGAAGGAGCGCGGCCACCACCAGCCGCGAAACAAGCTTGTGAACGAACTTCATCATATGGCCGCCATTATGCCAGACCAGTCACCATGGGGAAACCGAGACACACAA
>JAAEQP010001133.1 GCA_024231375.1 bacterium
CAGGCCATTGAGGATTTCGACCGGAATGTGGTGGCGCCGTGCCTGGCGCACCTGAGGAAAGGCGGGCCGTTCCGGTTGATGGTAGTGCCGGACCACGTGACGGCCATCAGCACGAAGACGCACGCAGGCGGTCCAGTCCCGTTTGCCGTATGCGGCCACGGGGTGGGCGGGGCGCCCGTAGCGGGCGGCGAGGGCAAGGTCGGAGGCTATTCTGAACGCGACGCGGCAACGACCGGCGTTGTCCTTCTCGAAGGGCATCGCCTGCTTCCGGCGGTGTTCCACGCCGCGCCTTTCAACGCTGATACCTTGACTGATGCGCCTGCATGATGTAAAACGGTCGGATATCTGATCGGACCCTTTCCTCCACGAACAAGGAGATCACGGTGTTGCGGCCCGTTGAAATCTATGACGTCACCCTCCGAGACGGTGCACAAGGAATGCGGATCAAGTTTTCGGCCCTGGACCAGCTACGCATTGTCCAGGAACTCGACACCCTCGGCGTGTCCTACATCGAAGGCGGCCAACCGGGCTCGAACCCCAAAGCCGCTGAGCTGTTCGCCCGCACGAAGGATATGGACCTCAAGCACGCCAAGATGGCGGCCTTCGGGAGCACGCGTCATCCAAAGAAGGGGGTAGAGGACGACCCGAACCTTCGCGCGCTTCTGGCGGCCGAGACTGAGGTGGTTACGATTTTCGCCAAGTCGTCGCCGTTGCACGTGCGCGAAGTGCTGCGCGTCAAGCCGGATGATAACCTGCGCATCATCGATGAATCCGTCCGGTACCTGCTGGGCGAGGGCCGTCGCGTGGTCGTGGATGCCGAGCACTTCTTCGACGGGTATGCCGAGGACAGTGAGTACGCATTGTCGGTGCTCGAGACGGCCCACTGTGCGGGCGGAGAGGTCCTCGTGCTGTGCGACACGAACGGTGGACGCTTGCCCCAGGAGATCACGGAGACGACGAAGGTGGTCCGGACGCGCCTGCCTGAGGCGCGCCTCGGCATTCACACGCACAACGACATGGGCTGCGCCGCGGCGAACACGTTGGCGGCCGTGGCCGAAGGGGCCGTGCAGATCCAAGGCACCATCAACGGCTATGGAGAACGCACCGGTAACGCGAACCTCTGCTCCATCATTCCAGCCGTTCAGTTGAAGATGGGCATCGAACTGGTGGATGCGGAGCAGCTGGCCTCCCTGAGCCATGTTTCCCATCTGGTCGCCGAACTGGCGAACATGGCGCCGCGCGACTCGGACCCCTTCGTGGGGCGCGACGCCTTTGCCCACAAAGGCGGCATGCACGCCGACGCGGTCCAGAAACACAAGGCGACCTACGAGCACATTCAACCGGAACTGGTGGGGAACCGGACGCACATCGCCGTCAGCGAAGTGTCGGGCCGCGCGAGCCTGCTCCAGAAGGCGGCGGAAATGGGCATCGACCTCGACCGGGAGCGCCCCGAGGCGCGGCAGATTCTCCAGCGCGTGAAAGACCTCGAGAACCGTGGCTACGAATTCGAGGGCGCCGAAGCCTCCCTTGAGATTCTGATGCGGAAGGCCACGGGCGCGCATCGAACGTTCTTCACGTTGAGCGGCTACCGCGTGACCGTCGAGCGGCACACGCCGGACGGCGATTCCATCTCCGAGGCCACTGTGCGCCTCACGTTGCCGGATGGATCGCGCATGCACACGGCCGGCGAAGGGAATGGTCCCGTCGACGCCTTGAACAACGCTCTGCGCAAGGCGCTCGAGGGTACCTATCCGGAACTGCGCGACGTGCACCTTGAAGACTACAAAGTCCGCATTCTTGATGCCCAGGCCGCTACCCGTGCCCAGACGCGCGTCTTGATCGAGTCCAGCGACAAGGACACTTCGTGGGACACCGTCGGCGTCTCGGAGAATATCATCACCGCGTCGTACGAAGCGCTGCTGG
>JAAEQP010001134.1 GCA_024231375.1 bacterium
AATGCTCGGGCGAACGGTGTGCACGTCGTGCACGGGTTCGGTTTGCGTACCGGCGAACCGCAACACCGTCGGGAACCGTGGGATCGTGAGTTCCGCACCGTTCATGTCCGTGTCGTCCGGCGGCCATCCTTCGCGTTCGCGGATGCAGTAGTTGACGAAGAGCGGCACGCGCGCGTCGGCCATCGGTTCAAGGAGTTCGTCCACGCACCAGTCGGAAAGGGGGAATCCGTACATGCCGGGGAAGAGGAACAGCACGCCCACTTTCTGCTTGCGCATCTGCTCAAGGAAGGTGGCCGGTTCCGGTTGTTCGTCGGGCGTGCCCGGCGGAAGCGCAGACCACACCGGATGAAGGCGCGGGTGTTCGGCCGTCCATTCCAGGATGCGCGTGTTGCCGTCGAGGGGATGGTTCTCGCGGCTGAGGCAATCCAGCACCAGTGCTTCGCGGATGCCGTGGTGGTTCAGATCGTCCAGGAGGTCGGTGACCGTGTGCGGCGCCGTGGCGTCCACTTTGAGATGACGCCCCACCATGCAGTTGGCGTCGAATACGTTCCAGTCAGTCATGGCCCATCCCCGCTTCCCGTCCGATCCCCAGTCAGGGGTCAGTCCTTTTCCGCCTTTTCGTGACATGGCCGGCAGAGCAATTGGCAGTTATCGAGCGAGTACCCGGCGGTACCATCCTTTCGGT
>JAAEQP010001135.1 GCA_024231375.1 bacterium
AGACCGGTACTTCCCGAAGGATATCAGACCCTGGCGTCGCTGCTTAAGGCTGGCGGCTACGACACCGGTCTTTTTGGGAAATGGCACCTGGGTTCAAAACCTGAATGGGGGCCTAACAATTTCGGATTCGATTATTCCTACGGTAGCCTGGCAGGAGGCAAGGTACGCGACTACATGTCGCCGGTCGCCTTCACCATCACCCCCGGCATGGACCTCTTCACCATCGCCCAGATCTTCCTGGCCGCGAACTTCGCCAGCCTCCCTGTCATCGAAGAGGGCGCCCTCATCGGCCGGATATCGCGCCAGGACATGCTGCGCGGCATACAGCGGCTTCAACGAGCAGTTGACGTGAAGCGGACACGCGACGGACAAGCCCTGGAGGTCATGCAGAATCCCGAGTCCGTCGAAGAACTCCAGAAGCTGGCTGGTTCCCAGAGCCGCGAGCAGATGGCGGCCGTCCTGAGCCGTCGTCACAGTTCTGGGAAGGGCACCTAAGCCTCACATTCATATACACATGCAATTCCTGAGGGACAGGTGCGTCGGGTATGCGCGTACGAACGGGATGGACCACATGGACTGGCGGTGGTTGGGGGATTGGGGCATTAGGGGAAGGTCATACAAAGAAAAACCAGTGGAAACAACGTCGAGAGGACTTTACGTTGTGGCGTCATCGCGCCATTCTTCTAGCCCATTGCGGGACTTCCGCTAAGCGCCTCTCGCTACGGCATTTCCACTGGCAAAGCGAATATACCATGGAATCCCCGAAAAGGCAAACGGAATTTGCAGGGTATTCAAGGAGTAGCAGTGTGATCTGACGCTGTTTGCGCAGCCTGCTAGCTGGACGTTGTGGTCGTATCGGAACCCGTCGAAGAACCGCCATCGCCGGTGTTCCTCGGTCCTTCGGATGCCTTCTTGGACGGTTTGCCGCCACCGGGCGACCATTGCGTGAGCACCAGCCACAACAGGAACGGCAAGGTGATGAAGAGTTGCCCTACCGCCATCGGCACCTGGGGCCATCGCGCAATCGCGCGGGCGGCGAGGAAGGCCACGTTGAGATAGACCGCGTGGCACAGCAGCAGAATGACCGTGCCTTCAACCATCAGCAGGATGCGGCGCCGGACAGTGACCCCGAGTGTCGCCAGCATGAGCGCCAGGAATGGGGCGACATTGGACACGACTTGTCCGATGGGGATACTTCGTTCGAACCCCTCGCCCACGAATCGTAGTTGGGATTCGGTGTTGAGGATGCCAGCCACCACCACACTCACGTCGGTCACCGGCGCGCCGGCAACGGTCCGCAGGACCCAGCCCGTGACGTCGCCCAGCACCGCCGCATACCACGGCAGTGCCAGCCACCACACCACAAGACAGAGGGGCGCGGCAATCGCGAAACGTGCCGCGAACCACAGAATCCCGCCTATGCTCCCTGGTCGTGCCATTTTCCGCCCCGCCGGACGAGCAGTTCCACCCAAATCAGCCAAATGCCCACTACGAAGATGATGTAGATACCTTGCCACACGTATTCGTGGGCAAACTTGAACCACGGCCCGCCATCGGTCCACGCGCCAATCACCGCAAGACAAGCCAACCGCAGCACGTTCACCACATACAGCGCGGGCACACCGACTGCGATTCCCGCGAGCCGTTTCCACCACAACACGGGAAACGCGACTACGGCCGCCAGGAAGATGGACATGGACGGGATAGCCCCGCAATCCGCGACCACGGTGAACCGGAACCGGACGGCCGGGGTTCCCGGATCGCCAGGTTCGCCATCGGGACTCGGCGCACCGGGAGCGATGCCTTCCCGCGCGGTGAACGATACCTGGGGACCGAAATGGTCCAGGTCGTTGACGAGTTTCGCGAGCCGGTTCTCGAGATAGGCGGCTTGCCGGTCTCGCCACGATTCCGTCTGCGTAGCGAAGTCAGCCAGACCCTCTGCCAGATTGGGGTCGCCATCGTGCGCTCGTTCGCCCAAGATCTGGATCGCTTTGCGCGCTTCCAGGATAAACTCGGCAAGGCCGGGTTCAGCCACGGTTGAGGCGCGGCCCTCGGCATCTTCGCGGGACGCGGATGCCTCCGTCTGGGTCACGATCACGTCCACGTAATCAAGGGTCGCTTGAAGCGAGGCGTCGGACGGACGATCCACGGGTTTCAGTTCATCCATGCACGCCCGCTCGATGGCGATGGTACGGCTGATGCGTTCAGCGCGATAGCACCAGGATTCCCACGGCAGAAGCGGCGGCCCGGCTTGGGGCGTGGAACGCCTCATGAGGGGGGCTGACTCGCCCCGTCGCCATGCGGCCAACGACGCACGCACATGCTCCTCGCGCCCCTGATAGACGCTGGCGTGCTCCAACGTACATTCGTCGCCGATCAGGCCCAGCACCCATGACGTGTGCCGTGCCACCTGGAACAGGTACCAGTTCATCGCGGACGTTCCAATTGCGAAGCGTCCCGCCGTGAGCAAGGCAAACGTCAGCACGATGAACACCAACACAAACCGCACCGCGGGACGCTTGGGCGCAGCGGCGTTCGATGACTCTCCCCCACTCGCGCCGTCGGGACGCGCTGAGGGAGTCGGGCTCTGTTCCTGGGTGTCTGACATCACTTGAACCACGTTGAGGGTTTCTTGGAGGCGTGAGAATAGCAGCTTTCCGCACGCTGCTCAACTGGATGTTGTGCGTGCGGCCGCGTCATGTACGCCGAAGGGGGGACGACTAACGTGCGGGGCCTACCCCGTAAGGTCCATGGGTCGTATAGGACCCATAGGTCATATAGGCCCCGATCAAATGTAGATCGCCTTGACTGCACATTGCCGCGTATGTACGGTAGCTACAAGCCTGCATGGGGCAAACAAGGATTGTCTGGAGGACTCTGCATGGCGTCACGCTGGAAATGGCTTCGGACCATCGCCCTCATCGGACTGCTCCTCACCATGCTCTTCGTGTACTTCTTCATCGTCCGACCCGTCACCACGTATAACAAGAATCTTGAATCCTATCGCGAACTCGCGGCAATCCCAACACCCGAATCGGAGCCTCAGAACCGCGCTTCCTATTACATGGACGCCGCGTGGGTGGTAACGCCGACGCCATCAAGCCTCGGAGGGAAGCCAGAGGGAGTCGCGGTGCGGCACCCCCCCGAAGAGACTCTCGCCGAGCTTCTTAAGGGACCCGAGCGACAGCCGCCTGAGTGGGATTCCGTTGCGCCCGACGTCGAAGCCTTCCTGGCGGTGAACGAGGCTAGCCTGGGGTACATGACGCAGGCCGGCGATCTGACGGACTGCCGCATGCCGCTTCTGTACGGACCGGGCTGTCCGGGCGGCAGCGAGTACGCGGCTGCCGAAGCGCTTGAATCGGTCGGCGACGTGCTCTTCTGGTCGACGATCGCTTCTCTCCACAAGGGCGATTACCGCGCCGCATGCAAGACCGGACTCACGAATCTCCGATTCGGCGCCGATGTTGCTTCGTTGGGTTCCAACCGTCAGGCGACGGCAGGCTTGAATATCCACGGCATGGCGTCGCGAGCGCTCGCGGAAGCACTAACGCAACATCGCCTGCCCAACGATGCACTGGCACTGCTCGAATATGGATTGCCCGAGTGCGTTTTCCCAGACAGCTTTGATGAGAAGGACGTAACCGAACATCACATACAGCACCTGAGACTCGTCAACGACAACAGCGACCCGGAACACGTTCGATGGGTTCGGGCGTTGCGGCTGCATAGAATCATCGATATTCGCTACTACAGCCACACCCAGTGGGGTCTGAGCCCATTCCCTACCGGGGTGGAGAATGCCCTCGTGTCCTACCCGTCTTCTTCTGACAAGTCATTCGACAACGGGACAGGCTTGTCCTCGGGCGTGGCCCTCTTGAGAATTGGCGTCGCCGTGCAGCGGCACCTGGGTGCCACCGGAACGCTGCCTTCGTCTCTGGAAGATCTCGTTCCCGAGTACTTGGCTGAACTCCCTGAGAATCCGGTTGGAACACCGTTCGTCGTCGAGGCGTCGGATGAGGTATTCGAAGTGGGTTGCGCGGGGGTCAGAAGCAAATACGATCCGCGCGCACTCCGCTTCGAACTGGAGACACTGCGCCAGCCATGAAGACCCGCCCCAGCGGCTACTCGTAGACGGCTTCTACCTACTTGTAGACCACGATCTTGTTGCCAATCTGCAGCACGGGCGCTTTGCTCCAGCCATTCCATTCGAAGAGGTCCGACAGGGACACGCCGTAGCGTTTCGCGATGGTTGTGGGATTCTGGCCTCGCGCGACGACATGGACAATCTTCTTGGGGCCACTGTCCGCCGCGGCCGAGGCCGGGCCAGCCACGCGGTACTCGTCGCCCACATGGAGTACGCTCTTCTTGTTGAGACTGTTCCAGGCCAGAAAGTTCTCCACGCTGACGCCGTACTTCTCAGCGATGATCCAGGGGTTCTCGCCCTTGGCCACTTTGTGGGTCGTATTGGCCGACGGTGCCGCGCCGCTGCTCGCGGACGCGCCGCCGTATACGGCCAGTTTCTGACCGACGCGCAACACGGACCGTTTCGTGAGTTTGTTCCACGACATCAGGCTGGACTGGGAGACCCCGTACTTCTCGGCGATGGTCCCAATGCACTCGTTCTTGGCGACGACGTGGGTGCGTTTCTCGCCCTTCGGCGGTGCGGAAGCCGGCGCGGCGCCAGCCGCCGACACCTTGAGCTTCTGCCCGACGTAGATGCGCGACTTGGTCAGGTTGTTCCACTGCTGCAGATTGCTCACCGACACGCGTTGGCTCTTGGCGATGTCGGAGAGACAGTCGCCGCTTCGTACCGTGTACACCTTGCGTCCATCGCTGCCGGTCGAAGTGGATGCGACCGCCGTCCCACCCGATGAACTCCGCGTCACCACTCCCGGAATCATCAAGCGTTGACCGATGCGCAGGCGCTTGGGCGAACTGATCTTGTTCACCCGCATCAGTTCGGACTGGCCCACGTGGTACCGTGACGCAATCTGAGACACGGTGTCGCCGCGCTTCACGATGTGGAACCCCGGCTTGAGTTGGGTCACCGTGTTCAGCGCCGACGCGAATTGGGTCTTCCGCGCGGTCGGCACCATCACCGTCGACGTACCGTCCGGCGGCGTGCAGCCGTGCAGGAACTTCGGGTTCAGCGTCTTCAGGGTTCCGGATGGAAGTCCGCTCGCGCGATCCAGGTCTTGCAGGTCGTAGGACCCTTTGACCGCCACAACCACCACGTCCTCGCCCTCTTCTCCCTTCACCTCGAAGCCGAAGGCGCCCGGGCTGTTCGCCACGAGGATGGACGCGCAAAGCTTGGGATAGAACTCCTTCGTCTCCAAACGAAGGTGCCTGTCAGCGCCTGCCGTCTCCAGCAGGCGCCACAGGTTACGCTCGCCACCACCGGCGGTAATCGCTTTCTCCAGCCCCCGCTCGCCCTTGTTGTACGCCGTGACCGCCAGCGGCCAGTTGCCGCCGAAGATGTTGTACAGGTCCTTCAGATATGCGAGGGCCGCATCGGTCGACTTCTGCCAATCCATACGCTCGTCCACATAGTGGTCGACGCGTAAGTCGTAACGCCGTCCCGTGGATGCCATGAACTGCCACATGCCCACTGCGCCGGCTCGCGACCGGGCCTTGCTATAGAATTGGCTTTCCACCATGGCCAACCACATCAGGTCTTTCGGCAGCCCCTCTTCTTTCAGGCGAGCCTGGATGTAGGGCGCATACTTCTGGCTCCGCTCAAGGCCCGCATGGAAGCGCGTCGGGTACACCTTCAGGATCTTGTCCCGCTGCTTGGCTACACGCTCGGGCAGGGGGTCCGGGATAGGAATGTCGCTCTGGACCAAGCCAGGCGTCTCCGAGGGGCGCCAAGGCTGTGGGGTGTCTCGTTTCGCGAGGAGTGTCTTCTCAGTGGTGACATCAATGATCTTCCCGAACTCGGAACGCAGACTGTAGAACACGTCCGGATCCAGGTCCGCTTCGATCAGCAACTCAAGCATGAGCGTGTAGTACTGGAGCGACCCTTCGTGGTCGCCGTTCTCCTGGGCCTCGTTGGCCTTGTCGAGCGCGTCCAGGGCGGCGGTCAGAAGTTCGTTGGTCGATCGAGGTTCGATGGGCTTCAGGTCTTCGCGCCCCACCTCGGCCAGGGGAACCGGGTCAAACTGGTGCGATTCCAGCGCGGGTTCGTTGGCGTTCATGGTGGTACAACCGGTCGCGATCATCGCGACGGCCGCCAACGCAACAAGATTCCCCCGTCTCACGGGTGTCAATGTTCCCACAGTCACAGTTCTCCTGTCCCGTGCCGCCGGTCGATAGACCGCCGCCGACACTCCATTCATTCTACCTGGAGTCAGTCTAGATTACTATCCATAGCGTGTCAAGGGCGGAGAACTCCCCATATGATGTGGTTGAGGAGATCTCCACCCGCATTGGCTCGAAGCGTTTGCAGACGCCCTACTTAGGCGCTTTCATCCGGCAAATGTTCGACATCACGGGACCCTGACGCTGCAAGAAGTAGATGTATCCATCCTTGGCCCACGAGGGGGTCTTTTCACCGAATCCCGGCGTCGATGTCACGGCCTCGATGTTGCCGCCGTCCAGATCCATGGTGTAGAGGTCGTAGAACTGACCACGCTTGCCTGACCACAGGATCTTGGAGCCGTCGGGCGAGAAACATGGGTTCTCGTCGGGACCGGGCGACGACGTGAGCTGGGCCTGGTCGCTGCCGTCGGCGTTCATGATCCAGATCTCACTCTTGTTCATTTTACCGACCATGTAGACCACTTTGGAACCGTCGGGCGACATGCGCGCATGAGAGCCTTCCGCCAGTACCGTCACGTCCGATGGGTTGGAGGCGTCCGCGGCATAGACAATTTGACGCCCCACGCCAAAGGCGCCTTTCTTCGCGGAACGCGCGTACAGCAAACCTTTTCCGTCCGCCGTGAACGAGGGCCGGGAGATCTCGGCCTTCTCCATGGTGATCTGCTCAAGCGATCCGGGATCCCCCAAGGCCACCTTGAACAGGTCGCCCTTGCCGCCGCCGCGACGGGAATCGAAGATGATCGACTTGCCGTCCGGGCTCCAACAGGGATTCCGGTCATCCTTTCCGCCTGGCGCGAGGGGTTTGATGTTCTTGTTTCCCAGAGTCATGACGTAGACTTCGTAGGCGCCCGAGTTCCTGCTCACGAAGGCCACCGATTTCCCGTTGGGCGAAACCACGGGGTCCGCGCCATTCGTCAGGGTCTCAACAGCCGCTGCGCCAACGGACCACGCCATACCAGCCACCAACAAGCACGCTACAATTCGAAGCTTCATAGCTCAATTCCTTTCTCGTTCTTACCAACACCGCACGACCCAATCTAGCAAGGGGTCAAGACGGAGTCAATCGCGCGCTCGTCGCTTGTGCCTCCGTACTATCCCCAGATGTGGCGTTTGGCTCCATCATAGCGCCACGCGCCACTCCGCGCCGCTGCGTCAAACCTTCCGCCCCCTATTCCAACACCGCCAACATCTCCTCAACCCGCGTGAACTTCTCGCGTGGCTTGCCCAGCGCCTCGCCCCGGGCCACCTCGGCGGCGTCGATTCGCTTCCAATCGTCGAAACTCACCACACGCACCCCGCGTCCCGCCAACAATCCAAGGACCGCGTCCGTATCCGGCGTCGCGCACGGCGCTAGGCTCTCGGCATCCGCCAGCAACGCCTTGGCCGTCGCCACGCTGTCGGGTTTGTTGTTCCCGATGATGCCCGAGGGTCCCCGCCCGATCCATCCCACCGCATAGAACCCCGGCACGACCTCTCCCCCGTCCGTCACACACCCGCCCTCGTTGGGGAACACACCGCGCCCCTCGTCAAACGGCACGCCGGGAATGGGAAGTCCTCGGTAGCCCACGCTACGGAAGAACAAGCCGCACGGCAGTTCCGTTGTCGCGCCGATCGGCGCCGCGCGCAGGTCGAAGGCCTCGCCCTCAAGCCGGTTCGTCTCCAGCACCACCCGTTCCACACGCCCTTCGCCTTCAAGGGCCACGGGACTCTGCAAGAAATGCAGGTGGAACCGTTTGCATTTGGCAGGCGCTTCCCGGCCAGCAAACTCCTCCAGCACGGCAAGATTCTTCGCCACGTGCCGGCTGGTGGCCTGCGCCAGTTCGGTCTGGCTCACGGGGTCCAGTACCAGCGATGCGGTATCCACCACCGGGTCGCAATCGGCCAGCACGCCGAACTCCTTGATCTCCGCCGTGGTGAACTTCGCCTGCACGGGCCCACGCCGGCCGATCATGTGAATCTCGCGCACGCGACTTTCGGCAAGGGCCTCCAGCGCATAGGACGCGATATCCGTCTCGCGCAGTTCGTCGACCGTCTTGGCCAGGATACGCGCCACGTCCACGGCCACGTTGCCTTGCCCCACAATCACGGCCACTTCCTGGGACAAGTCAAACGTTCGGTCCGCGAAATCGGGATGGCCGTTGTACCATCCCACAAATTCGGTGGCCGTATGGCTGTTGGCCAAGTCCTCGCCGGGAATGTCCAAACGTCGGTCGGTTTCCGCGCCGCACGCGAAAATGACGGCATCGTAGTGCGCACGCAACTCGGGGACAGTGATGTCGTTCCCCACGGTGACGTTCCCCAGAAACGCGAATCCTTCCTTGGCTGCAATGCGGTCGTACACCTTGGTGACGCTCTTGATCTTGAAGTGGTCCGGCGCCACCCCGCCCCGAACCAAGCCGTAGGGCGTCGGCAACCGGTCGATCATGTCTACGGTCACCACGGAATCGGAACGAAACAAGGCCTCGGCGGCGTAGAACCCGCTCGGACCGCTCCCCACAATCGCCACCCGCAACGGGCGATCGGGACTCCCCAGACTGCTCATTTCCTGCTTTCTCCTACTGCGAAGGATTCGCCCGTTCCATCTCATGCACCGACTTCGTCGTCGGCGCCGCGCCGACCGGGTCATCCGGGGCCGCCGCGCGCGGCCTATTCACCCATGACCTTGATGACCAGCCGTTTTCGGCGCTTTCCGTCGAATTCGGCGTAATACACCTGTTGCCAGGGACCCAGGTCCAACCGTCCGTCGGTGATTGGCACGATCACCTCGTGGTGAATAATGAGGCTCTTGAGGTGCGAATCGCCGTTGGTCTCGCCGGTCCGGTGATGCCGGTAATCCGGGTTGAACGGCGCAAGTCCTTCGAGCCACTCGTCGATGTCCTGGATCAGGCCGGATTCGGCGTCGTTCACGTACACTCCGGCCGTGATGTGCATGGCACTGACCAGCACCATCCCTTCCTGGATCCCGCTCTTCTCCACCACTTTCTCAACATCACCGGTGATATTGATATATTCCCGATGCCGTTTCGTGTCGAATACCATGTACTCCGTCGCAAACTTCATTGATTCTCCTCCGAACCGGGTTCTTCATCGTCCGTGATCAGTTCCACGCCGATGACGCTCTTGATACTCATGGGCACCATGACTTCCTCTTCTCCGCCGGGAACGCCGGCCATACGAACCGTGCCGGACACCTCCTGCTCAAGCTTGCTCTCCGTGGTCAGCCCATTCTCCACAGACAGGACCATGGTGCCCTTCTGGTCGCCCTTCAGGTCATAGAACATCGTCATGGGCCCCATTTGGGTCCCTTTCTCGTCGGATAAGGACTTCAACTTACCCAGGACGTCCAGTGTGACGCGTCCGTCCTCGATGGCCTTCACCGTGTACTTCGTGTCGGTCACCATTGGTAGCCCCAGTTCCACCTCCATTTTGTGGTCCCACGAGTCGCCAACGCCGACAGGTTCCTTCGGCAGAACGTTCAGCAGCTTCTCCATGGTCTTCTCTTGCGCTTCGTCGCCGAACTGGCCCTTCATCTGCTGCAGCATCGCCCCCTCGGGGCCCGCCGATGCCGCCATTTCCTCGAACATCTTGTCGGCGCCTTTCACATCCGACACGTCGCCGTCGGGATGGATCTTCATGGTGATGGTTTTGCCCACCATCGCGCGAAGCGCACCCATCCCCGCCGGATCCGTCTCGGGATCCTTCGTGGAGTCGAATTGGATGCCGCCCGGCATGCCCATGCCATCCATCGACATCTTGAAGGCGTCGTAGGTGAGTTCGACATCGGCCGTGCCGTCGTCCGCGATGCCCGTGACCCGCTGGACATACTCGGTGATGATGGTCTGCACCATCGTCATCTTCGATCCCATGACCTCCTGGTTGATATCCTGAGCGGCCGTCATCCGGTATTTGAAGACGTCGCCCTCCACAAATTTCAGCTTCAGTTGAACCTTCTCGGCGCCGTGTGCCGTGGCCGCAGCCGCCGCAACGCACGCCATAACCAACGCTACAAGTAGCAATCGTCGAGTGGACTTCATAGTGGAATCTCCCCTGTTGCCGGGCCGTGATACGCGTTAGGGCATGCCCCTCGCGAGGACTCCCATCACCCCGCCGCGTGGACGGCGATTATAACATGGCCCGGCGTGGGGCACGCGGGCGTGCTGGAGCCTGCCCAGGGCAACCGCACTTGACCGGACCGTCGTGGCTATGTGGTCTCGCAAGGTGTGCCACCTTCAAGCGGCCGCTTGTGGGTGTCAGGATTCACGATGGGCAGCCATCCCGTAGTCTGAAGACACCCACAACAGTGTTGTGGGTGGCACACTTGGGATGACTGGGTGATCGCGTGAATGATCTGCTGAGCCTAAGCACCAACGCGCCAGACCATGAACGATTAGGTACGATTGGCCCGGGCCCGCTCTTGCTTCTCGCGTTCGGCCCCGCTAGGCTCATGTATCAAGTCAGCAACGGCACGCGGGGGAAGCGAACGGGCCCAGGAGTACGACACCATGCCCTTTCGAGTCATCCAGGTCGGCACCGGCGGCTGGGGCGCCAGTTGGTGCGCCGATTTCCTGCCGCCCAATATCGCCGATGGCCTGATCGAGGTGGTCGCTGCGGTGGATGCCAATGTCGACGCTCTAGCCAATGCACGCACTCATCTCGGTCTGCGCGACGACCAATGCTACACGGACCTCGCCAAGGCCCTCGACGAGAACCCCGCGGACTTCTGCACGGTGGTCGTGCCGCCCGCGCACCACGAAGCCGTCGTCGACGCCGCACTGGCCCACGATCTGCACATTCTGTCCGAGAAACCCATCGCCGATTCGCTGGAGGCGTCGATTCGCATTGCGGACAAGGTGTGCAACGCCAGCAAGAAGATGGGCGTCACCATGAGCCATCGATTCCGACAAGACATCACGTCCTTGCGCAAGCTGGTCCGCTCCGGTGACTGTGGCCCCTTGGACTACGCCGTCATGCGGTTCACGTGCAACTGCCGCAAGCGCGGCCGATGGGGTGCGTTCCGTCACGAAATCCCAGACCCCTTGATGGTCGAAGGTTCCGTGCATCATCTCGATCTGCTGGCCGACCTCGTGGGCGCGAAGTGCGACACCCTGTATGCTCAGACCTGGAACCCCTCGTGGGGAGAGTTCGCGGGCGATTCCCAGGGACTCGTGACCATGCAATTCGAGAACGGCGCCCGCGCCCTGTACGAAGGAGCCAAAACCAACGCGGCGGGCTTGAACTGGTGGGGACAGGAGTACATCCGCGCGGAATGCGAACAGTCTACGCTGGTGCTTTCATGGCAGGAACTGGAGCGATTCAACTTCGCCGCGTCCGATGACAGTCTGTCGCGCCGGGAAGGGTCGGGCGACACGGTGCCGCTACTCAACCAACCGAAATGGGCCAACACATGGCTCATCGAGCAGTTTGTCCGGTGGCTGGATGGTGGACCGCCCATGGAGACCAACGTGGAAGACAACCTGCAATCCGTGGCATTGGTGTTCGCCGCCATTGAGAGTAGTCGGACGGGCCAACCGGTCCGCGTACAGGAGTATCTGGAGCAAGCCCGCCGCGCTGTCGCGTCGGCGTGAGCGAGGAGGAGTACCATGTCCAGTATGCCCAATGACGACAAACTGAAGATTGCCGTGGTGACCGGTCAGCACCCCTTTGACGTGCCGGGGTTCCACGCCGTCTTCCGTAGCTATGCCAACATGGATTGCTACATTCAGCATATGGAGGACTTCGTGTCCGACGCGGCCGGAGTTCGCGATGAGTACGACGCGGTGGTGTTCTACAACTTTCACCAGGCCACGCCCGGAAACGAAACCGATTGGTGGGACGAGAGCCTGAAGGGGGCCTTGGAACGTCTCGGCGACACGGACCAGGGCATCTTCATCCTCCATCACGCCGTCCTGGCCTTTCCGCAATGGTCCGTTTGGCAGGAAATCGTGGGCGTCGACGGCACGTCGTTCGAGTACTATATCGGCGAAACGTTGCGCATCGACGTGCCCAACGCCGAACACCCCATCACCAACGGCTTGTCCTCGTGGGAGATGAAGGACGAGACCTACAAGATGGCTGAGCCGGGGGATGATTCCGAGGTGCTGCTGACCACCAACCACCCCAAGAGTCTCAAGTCCATTGCGTGGACCCGGCAGTACAAGAACGCGCGCGTCCTCTGCCTCCAATCGGGACATGACAACGAGACCTTCGTGGTGCCCGAGTTTCGTACCGTCGTCGAGCGCGGCATCGAATGGTGCGCGGGGAGGTTGTAGCGAAAGCGGTAGGCATCACTCCGTCATGCTGAGCGCCAGCGAAGCATCTCACACTCCAGGATAGTCCATGGGTGAACGAGATCCTTCGCGTTGCTCAGGATGACGGGGTTGGAAGAATGGCTCGCGGGGAGGCTGGGTCCGACGGGGACAGTCTCGTCTCGCTCGCGGACTTGCTCGCTTGGTACAGTGGGGCTGTTGAGAAAGTTGCAGCCCCGATGATCTCAGTTCCACGGACAGACACCGCCTCCACGTCATCCCGAGAGCGTGTGAATTATTCGGACATTTCCGCGAAGGCTCTGAGAGTGCCAAGAATCGGCTTCGGAGATTGCCCGAGATTCGACGATCTCATCATCGATTGACATCAAGGCACCCCCGTTTCTTGCCCATGCGGTCAAGACTGCCATTTCTTCACGCGCTCCGAGCGAAGTCGAGGGATCTCTTGCGGGTAAGCGCTTGCCGATGAGAGATCCCTCGACTTCGCTCGGGATGACGTGAAGGTGGCGTTTCATTGGAAAGCGTCGAACTGCCGCCCAGCGACACGACAGATCCTTCCGAGCGGGGTAGGCCAAGACCCGGTTTCCTCCGCCCGTGAACTCCATCGAGAACCTATGTAGACCATTCATCTGTAAACTCCGCACTCCCGAATCGTCTCAAACATAGCCACAACGTTTTCGACCGGTGTTTCTTCAAGAATGGTGTCGTGACTGGCCCCGGCGATGTAACCGCCGCCGGGTTTCATGGTGTCCAGCACCTCGCACGTGGTGCGACGGACTGAATCCGACGTGCCCTCGATCAGCACATGATGGGAATCGATGGCGCCGTTGAACACCATCTCGTCGCCGAACGCCTGCTTCAGCTCGTCCAGTTCCATGCCACGACACGATGGTTGCACGGCATGGATAGCGTCGATGCCGGCTTCGATGAACATGGGGATGAGTTCCGCCACGCCGCCGCAGCAGTGCATCATGACCTTGAGCCCATGGTCGCGTCCGAGGCTCGCGAGCCGCTTGAGATGGGGAAACAGGAATCGGTGGAACATGGCCTCGCCTACGATTGGCCCGGTCTGGGTTCCGAAATCGTTCCCGAAGAAGAAGATGTCGATGACGTCCGCAGCGGCCGCGAAGATGCGTTCGCTGGAACCCGCGTAGTAGTCGACGATATGCCCCAATAGCGCATCGACGGAGTTGGGATCCTCATACATGCGCACCATCAGATCTTCCATGCCCACAAGGTCGATCGCATCGTGCCAGAAGGGCGACCAGTCGCCGCCCAGGATGGCGTATTCGCCTTTCCACACCAGGGCCGCGTCGCGCACGCTGCTCGCGTCCACATCCGACGGGTCGGGCCATGGGTATTCGTGAATCGCGTCCAGGTCTGCGCCCGCCAAGGGATGGTCAATAGGTTGGCCGTAGCCCAGCCCTTCGCGTTCCACTCCGAAGATGGTTCGGTATGTCGCGTTCGGATGGGATGGCGCTACGACAGGACCCGCGTATTCCGCAAAGACGCGCCTGAAGTCGTCGCCCAGGAACTCGCGTAGCGGTTCATCGTCGAACCCGAGTGCGATCTTCGCCTTCGCCCAGAATTCGGGCGACGCGCCGCACCACGCAGGCACACGGTCCGCTTCTTCGTGGGCGAAGGCGGTCAGCACGCGTTCTCGCGGCGTGTAGCCCAAGGATTTCATCCTCCTCGCGGCGTTGGCCTACGACTCAAGCACCCATGGCGCACGGTACGACGGCGACAGCATCTTCGAGGCCTCGGCGTCGCCGGCAATGCGTTCCTTCTTGGGGTTCCACTGGATCTTGCGGCCCGTGTAGATGGCGATGTTGCACAGGTGACCGACCGATGCCGACCGGTGTGCGACTTCGCATGGCGTGATCGTTTCTTCACGCGATTTCACGCAGTCGATGAAGTTCTTGAAGTGGTCGCGACTGTGATAGAGCCGGATTTCGTCGTCGCCGATCTGTTCGTCCAGGACGGTGGCCGGGTCGGCCTCGGTGACACTGCGCGTCACGAAGATCCAGCCATCGTCGCCGACCCACTTGGTGCCCATGGGGTACTTGCTGCCGATCTTGATGACCAGCCCGTCCTCGTAGGTGCAGGTGCAGTCATAGTCCGTTGGCGAGTTCCATAGCCCCTCGGTGGGAATCACGCCGGCGCCTTCCACGCTCACCGGACCCGTGTGGTCCAGCCCCATACCCCAGTGGGCGATGTCCAGGTGATGACCGACCCAGTCCATGATGCGGCCGCCGCCGTAGGCCATGATCCAGCGCCAGTTCTTGTGTACGCGGGCGGGACAGTACGGCGCTTCGGGCGCCGGTCCGAGCCAGCGGTCGTAGTCCAGTTCTTTCGGCGCGGGACGGAACTCGGTCTGGTCGCCGGTCTTGGCATAGTCCGAATAACCTTGCCCCAGACCGACCTCGATGTACTTCACCTTGCCAATGCGGCCGTTGCGCACCAGCTCCGCGGCATGGTGGAAGTTCTCGACGCTCCGCTGCCAACTGCCCGTCTGCCAGATGCGCTTGTTGCGTTTCACGGCGTCGCAGATGGCGCGCCCCTCAACGAGGGTGTGAGCAAGGGGCTTCTCGCCGTAGATGTCGAGGCCCGCGTCGGCGGCGGCGATGGCCGGGATGGCGTGCCAATGGTCGGGCAACGCGATGCTGACGGCGTCCAAATCCGTGCGCGCAAGGAGATCCTCGAAACGCGCGTAGGTGTCGCAATCCTCATTGTCATAGACCGCGTCGACCATCCGCTTATTTCGGGCGAGATGCGTCTCGTCCACGTCGCATACCGCCACAACCTGCACGTCCGCGTTCCCGAGAAACTGCTTCAGGTTGCCGGGGCCCTGCCACCCAAGCCCGATGGCGCCGAGTACCACGCGCTCGCTGGGTGCGGGACGGCCTTCCCGGCCCCGTGCGCAACCCGCGAGAATGGTGGGTCCGGCGACGGCGGCCGACGCGGCGGTGAGGAAATGCCTACGACTGATCTTCGCGGTCATGGTTCAACTCCTTGATAGGTAATCGGATGGTGCGAGGCCGTACGCCTCCGCCCAGACCCCGATGATGCCCCATTCCCAGCACAAAATGCGAATCTGGGCATTCGCGGCTGCAGGTCCGCGGTGTTCAGGGGCGATGAGAATGGCGGTGTGGCAGGGAGCGGGTGTTGTCCCCGGAGTCGAACCCATCCGGGTTCGGTCGGGAAGGGGCTGGTACCCAGGGTAGGCGCGCGTCCGAGGACGGACACATGCGCCAACCCTGGGCTTTGAGTGTCGAACCCTCCGGGTTCGGACAGATTGTGCAAAACGCCGCACAAGGGAAGCCCAATCAGTGCGCGAGGTCGCCTTGGAAGGCTGTGCGGGGTTCTTTCAGAACCCTTCGGAGGCGTGGCGTTGGGCCCAGGCCTCGCCTCAACGGCCCCGAGCCCTGGGCGTCGAACCCTCCGGGTTCTCTCAAACGCAGGCGAGGTGCCAACGGATGGACACCTCATCTGGACAGCTCAACCCGTCAGGGTTGGACAATCAGAGCCCCAGGTTGGCGAACGTGCCTTCCGAGGCACGCGGCTACCTGGGGCCCACGAACGGAATTCTCAACAACCCGGAGGGTTGGACAGAGTCCTGGTAGAAGACTGCTCGGAGCGTTCTTCTAAACGGTGCTGTCAGTCTTCGCCGCTCTCCCCATCTGCGCGCTCCTCTTCCCCCTGTTTGCTCTCATAGGCCTCGAGAGCCGTGATGGTCTTCCGTAGTTCGCGGCGGAGTGGCCACCAGTCGCTCTCGTTTCCACCTCCAGCGACCTCGGCGTCGGCCACCGCGAGTCGCTCCCGCAGAACCGACAAGAAGAGCAGACCGACTTCGGGCACGGTATCGAACCGTAGTTGAACTTGGGCCGCTGCCGCAGTTGCGAGTCCTGGCCGGTTCGAACCCAGTGCAGCGATCAGTATGCGCAGAGCACGTCCGGACTCAGGGGAAGCATCCAAGGCCTGCGCACGCAGGATCTCGTAATGGGCGACCGTGCTGACGGCCCCCAGGACGGCATTGTCAATGGTTCTGTCCTTGACGCCGAGATACGTGTCGATGTTCGCGATAACATGCTCACACAGGTCGAGATACTCGTCTTTCAGCGGGGATTCACCGGCAGGCGACGAGGGGGCAATGTGACGCGTGAGCCGGCGTTGAACTTGTGTGAAACGGCGGGGATCCCAGGAAGCCTCCAAGAGAATCCCCTGGGCCTCGATACTCAGCGAGTCTGCCCTCCCGAGCAGAATGCTGCTGACACTCGCCTCATAGGGGTTCGCTGGATCGGCGTAGAACCTGGCCCATTCTGCGTCGGGCAGGGCCACGATCCTTCGATACTCCGATTCGGGGACGGGTAGGTAGGGCTCGTACGGGTCCGGCGGCCCGGCATCCAACCACGCGATGCGCTTCTCCAGGATCTCCCGTCCAGCGGGCGAGTAGCGACCAGACTCGTATTCGCGTTTTAGGATACGACCCAGGCGCTCCCTTGCCGCAACTTCCTCAGCGCCCTCCAGCATGTACGACACCTGATTGGAGGCAAGGATCGAATTCAGGGAGTAGATGGCCTGAACGCGCACCGCCTCATCGGCGCTCAACAGACAGCCGCGCAGAATCCCGTCAACAAGATCCACACCCCACTCCGGCGCTATCCAGCACATGCCGAACTCGAAGTAGATGAGGTTGGGTAGAGCCCTCACAAGCCCGTCATGCGGAAGAGGGCAGCGCTCGTCGCCGATGTGTCCGGCAATGAATCCTGCCACCCTTCTCACCAATTCATGGCGCGCATCCTCGTCGGAGCAGTCCCGGACAACACACGCCAGGACGGTGAGCAATGCCTTGCCGCGTGCGACGGCCTCGGCTTTCGAGAAGCCTGACCGGCAACTCGCATCGCAGGTTCGCAGGAAGCCCATCTCCTCAAACTCACAGATGTCGTCGGCGGCGAGAATGGCCGCAAAGACCTCATCGAGATCCGTCAAGAGTTGCCCGTCCTCACAACGAGATCTGAGGACGGAGTGGACCTCGCGCATGCTTCCCTCGTCAAGAATCCGCGCGAACTCGGACGGCCTCCCTTCGGCACCGGCTTCCTGCGCGTTCGCCTTCGCCATCAGGCCCGTCACCAAGAGGGCCGCCATCAGAGCAGCCAGTCTGATCGATCTCATTGCACACCTCCTGCCTGATGCTAGAGTATCGGACTATGGAAGGCAAATAGAGAACGATTGGTTCACCACTGAGCAGGCATGAACTCATCCACGTCTTCCTTGGTGATGAGGTGTTTCGGAAGATAGATGACCGGCTCAAGTGCTTCGCCGTTGAACCATCGCGCGGCGGTGTGGACGGCCAATGCACCGTCGCCTTCGGCGGATTGGTAGGAGATGGCGAGGGCGTCCCCGGCTTTCACCGAGTCCATGCCGGTCTTGCTGTTGCCCGCGGCGACGATGATGATGTCGTCGCGTCCGGCGCGGTTAATGGCTTCGAGTGCGCCGGTCATGGTGAATCCGTCGCCCGACAGGACAAGGCCCTTCAAGTCATCGCCGAATTTCATCAACCACGCGGACACCAGTTGCATGGTGCCGTCGGTTTCGAGGTTGGCGGTGTCCATGGCGAGCATCTTCATGTCGGGCGCGTATTCCAACAGTTCGGTCACAGGCGCGTAGGTGCGGCTGAAGAAGCACGAACTACCGGGCATGTGGCGCACGATGGCGTAGCCGCCCTGCTTGCCCATGGCGTCCGCGAAGGTCCGTGCCAGCATTCGGAACTGGCCCCAGTCGTCGGGCCCGGTCCAGGCGAGACAGTACTTCATGGCTTCGTCGCAGGGGATGGTGTTCGAGGCGACGCAGGGGATGCCCGCCCGATTGATGCGGCGGAGCAGCGGCGTGCAGGCCGTGGCGTCCACGGGCGCGAAGATAATCATGTCGGGGCGCTCGTTGATGACCTGGTCCGTCTGCTGGGCCTGGAGGTCCATGTTCCAGTTGCCATTGAGCACCTTGGTTTCCATCCCGTAGGCCTCGGCGATGGCATGGAACCCGTTCACGTACGCTGACCAGTAGGGATGGTCGCCCGCCTTCAGTAGCACCACGCGCTTGCCTGCGGACCCGTCGTTCGGCGACTCGGGCATGGGCGCCTTGTTCACGCGCCACCCGGCAAACTCGATGTCCCACCAATGCCCTTTGTCGGTCTCGGGCAAGGCCTTGGGATCGGCCGGCCGGTCGGGGACGTTCACCGGGTCGGATTGCGGGAACAGGTAGGGCTGTCCGTCCGTACCCTTGAGCGCAAACGCATCCATGGCACTGTCCGCTGACACGACGCCCGTGCCGCGCTGCGCGACCACTTGAACCGGTAGCGACGCGTACTTGAAGTACATGGCGGTCACGGCGACGATGGCCACGATGGCCGTACACGTGATGCACAGCGCAATGAGCGTGAATCGGTCCCGGTTGGACATGTCGGAATCTCCTGAATCTTGTTCGGGCGGCGAGCCGCCTTCAAACACCTTGCCATCCGCCACTTCTTCCAGCAGGTTGGGGCGCTGCCCCTTGAGCAGATTGTGCCGATGGATGACGAACGCCTCGTAGAGCACCACCACGGCCAGAATCAAGCCATTGACGAAGATCTGCACCTCGAATCCGAGGCCGTAACAACTGATGCCGTGAAACAGCGTGGTCAGCATGAGCACGGCGAAGTACGATTTCAGCACGCTCCCCTTGCCGCCGGTCATAGCCGTGCCGCCAATGATGACGGCAGCCAGAACGGTCATCAGCGTGCGCGATCCGAATTCGGCGGTGGCCGCCATGGCACTCAGGCTGACGGCGAACAGGGTGCCGGCGGCGGCCGCGCTCAGACTGCACAGTACGAACCCGGCAATCAAGTACCGGTCGCGGTTCAGGCCCGCCAGCCACGCGGCCTCGGGATTGCCGCCCACCATGTAGACGTTGCGTCCGGGCCGCGTCCAACGAAGAACGGCCGACGAAGCGCCTACCAGCGCCAGCGTGATGATGACCATGGGAGGCAGCAGAGGCAGCACGGGCGCTTCGAGCCAGTCCGCCAGCCGAAAGTCGACCACGGCCTTGGACCCGCCGCCGCTGTACAGATGCATGAGGCCCGTCACGATCGTCATGGTGCCCAGAGTCACAATGAAGGAGTTGATGCGGGCTTTGACGACCAGCAAACCGTTCACCAGCCCGACGCCGCATCCCGCGACCAGTGAAGCGACCATGGCGCCGGCCCAACCCAGAGAGGGCTGCAAGCCGATGGTCAGCATGCCGCACAACATGACGACTGCGCCGATGGAGAGGTCGAGTTGGCCCAGGATCAGGATGAGCGTGAATCCGATGGCGGCTATCGCGCTGAGACTGGCCCCCTTGAGCAAGACGGTCACGCTGTCAATCGACAGGAAGTTCGGGGCGGAGAGGGACAGGACTCCGAACAACGCGGCGAACATGATCAGGGCTCGGTGCTCGTCCAGCAGACGAAGCAGGCGCGTGAGCGCATTCACCGAGGCCCTAGGCATAGTCCTTGCCCTTTGCGCGAAGTTGGAGTTGCTGCAACCCCACCACGGCGATGAACACCATGCCGGTCACGATGTTCTGCTGAAACGCCCTGATACCGATGAACTGCATGATGTTGGTCAGCAGTCCGATAACGAGCACCCCGCCGAACACGCCGGGCATATGGCCGCGTCCGCCGCTCAACATCACGCCACCGATGACGACTGCCGTCACCGCTCTGAAGTCGTAGCCTCGGCCGAGGTAGAAGACGCCCAGCTTGTTCATCGAGGTGATGAATATGCCTGCGACGGACGCCGCGAAGGCGGCTACCAGGAAGTTGAAAAAGACGACGCGGGACACGCGAATCCCGGAGGTCCGGGCTGTGGGCCGCGAGGAACCCACGAGTTGGCTTTCGCGGCCGAACCGGGTCCGCGTCATCACGAAATGCGCCAGGACAAACAGCGCCAGCATGACGATGACCACGAGCGGCACCGGACCAATCCCCATGCGGAAGATCCGGATGAATGCCGCTCCGGGTGTACCCGGCTCGATGTCGGGGTAAATCTGGTTGTTGCTCCACGTGAACCGCATGAAGCCTTCCATGAAGAAGGCCACGGCCAGGGTCCATAGAATCGGATTGGCGTTGAGCTTGCCGACCACGAGACCGTTCATGGCCCCAATAGCCAAGCCAGCCAGCATACCCAGCGCCAACGCGGGCAGCAGCCCCAAAGGCAATGCCGCCACCGCGATGATGCCCGAGAAGGCCATGATGGACGGCAGCGACAGGTCGGCCATGTTGCCCGAATACGTAACGAAGGCCATGCCGCATGCCGCAATGCCCAGCAACGCTACGGCGCTCAGGATGCTGAGGAAGTTGTCCACGGTCAGGAACTCAGGCGACACGAACGCCCCGAGGATGACCAGCGCCACCGCTACTGCGTACACGCCGGCGGTCTCGAAGGCCGAGAGCAGCATGTCGCGCTTAGCCATGAGACATCGCCCCCTGACCGTTGGCAGCAAGCAACACCGCTTCCTCGGACAACTCGTCCTTCGCCATTTCGCCGATGATGCGGCCGTTCCGCATGACGACGGCGCGGTCGGACAAGCCGACCAACTCCGGCAAATCGGAACTGATGAGGAGCACGGCCGTGCCCTGGTCGGCAAGCGCCATCACCGCATCGTGGATCTTCATCTTGGCATTGACGTCGACGCCTCGGCTGGGCTCGTCCAGAACCAGCACCTTGGGCTGCGTCGCGAGCCATTTGCCGAGCAACACTTTCTGCTGATTGCCACCGGATAGCGTGCCCACGTCGGAATCACTCGAAGCGGCCACAATGCCGAGCTGTTCGAGATATTCCTGGGCCAACGAGGCGTCACCGCGCGAGGAGTGGATGCCCCACTTCGACCGGGACGGCAGCAGGGCCGCCAGGAGGTTCGAGGTCACGGACAACCGCAGGAACAAGCCGTCCACCTTGCGGTCTTCGCTGAGATACACCAACCCCTTGGCCAGGGCGTCGGGGTAATCGCCCTGCGGGAGCGTGTCGCCATCAATCGATACCGCCCCATGATGCACCGGGTCGAGTCCGCACAAGGACCGCGCCAGTTCGGTGCGGCCCGCGCCGGAGAGTCCCACAAGCCCAAGGATCTCGCCGCGATTCACCTTGAACGATACGTCGTGAAAGAACCCGTACCGGGTCAGCCGCTCGACATTCAGCATTGTCTCGCCGATGACGGCGCTGCGGCGGGTATAGAACTCGTCGATGGTCTTGCCGACCATCATCTGAACCAGCGCTTGAGGCGTCACATCGTGAATGTCGTGGGTGCCGATCTTGCGGCCGTCCCGCAACACGGTGACCCGATCCGCGATCTGGAAGATCTCCGGCAGATGGTGGGAAATGTAGACGATGGACAAGCCCCCTCGCTTGAGATCGCGGATAATGTCGAACAACCGCTGCGCCTCTTCGCGCGACAAGGCCGACGTGGGTTCATCCAACACCAGAATGCAGGGGCGGTTGCCGAGAACCTTGGCAATCTCGACCAATTGCGCTTCGTGCTGGCTGATTTCCTCGATGGACTTCATGGGGTCCAGGTCGAGACCCACATGCGACAGACAGCGCCGGGCCTCCCGGACCATGGCCTTCCTGTCGACGACGCCCCAGCCTTTGGTGGGCAATCGCCCAACGAGCACGTTCTCGGCGATGCTGATGGGCCGCGCCAGGCTCAGTTCCTGGTACACCATGCCGATGCCGTGCTGCTTCGCCGCGGCCGGCGAATGAAGGTCCACCGGCTTGCCGTTAATGAGGATGCGGCCCGTGTAGTCGTCGAAGGATCCCGTCAGGATCTTCATGAGCGTGGACTTGCCGGCGCCGTTCTCGCCCATCAACGCGTGGACTTCCGCAACCCCCACATCCAGGTCGACGTTGTCCACGGCCAAGGTCCCTGGAAACCGCTTGGACACGGATTCCATGGTCAAGGCGGATGCTGAAAGGTTGGACTCCATCATTGACTCGTTCGAACCTTGCCCCTTGGCGCCGGGGCTACCGCTTTCCGATGCAATACAAATGCGTCGACGTGCGCAGGTAAAGGTGCTTGCCCGAAACTAACAAGGAAGACAAGGTGTACTCGTCCTCCAGGGTGTTGGTGGCCAGTACCTTGAACTTGCGTCCCGCGGCAAGCACGGTCGTCACCCCATCTTCGTTGGTCATGTACAGCTTCCCGTCGGCCAGCAAGGGCGATGCGCTCACGGTCCCCCGCGTAGGCCGTTCGGGTCCCCAGACCACCTCGCCCGTCTTGGCGTCCAGACACGTCACCGCGCCGCGGTCTTCCACCATGTAGAAGAGCGTGCCGTCGCAAACGGGTGTGGGCACGTCCGTCCCGTTCGGCCGATCCCATTTCCAGGCCAGGTGGCTTTCGGTCACATCACCCGTGCCGCCTGCACGCAAGGCCAGCAACGGCTTCTTGCGGGTGGGGGCGTAGATCATGCCGTCCACCGCCACCGGCGAGGCAATCGTGCGAAAGAGCTCGTTCCCCTTGGGGTTGATCCCGGCGGCCCGCCAGACCTCGGCACCGGTCTTCGGGTCGTGGCCCGTCACGTAGTCGCCACCCAAGACGACCAGTTGCACGGACCCGTCATGGTGAAGCAGCGCCGGTGTCGTGTAGGAATCGGGGGATTCTCTGACGGCGTCCGTGGGTCGAATATGATGCCAGCGAGGCTCGCCCGTCAATGCGTCGAAAGCGGCCAGGTACGACGGGTCGTCGGTGAAGTACCCGTGCAGCACCTGCACGATAATCATGCCGTCGTGCAACACGGGAGAGGACGCATACCCGAACTGCAACCCGAACTTCCCGTAGTCCTCCTGAAGATTACGCGACCACACGGACGTCCCATCCATGGTGAGGGCCGTGATGGTGCCTTTGCCGGTCACCGCCCACACGTGCTTCCCATCGGTAATCGGCGACGGCGAAGAATCGTTCTGTTTCATCCCAAGCTTGTTGCCATCGTCCAGTTGCCGCTCCCAGAGGACGGAGCCGTCCGCCTTTGAAATGCACAGGAGCAGCAACTCCGATCCGCCCGGGTCGCGGCCACCCTCGGCGGGAGGGGTCACAGACTTCGAAGGCGACGTCACAAAGATCTGGTCGCCCCAGATGACGGGCGTGCTGCCGCTCCACGCAGGCATCGGAACCTTCCAGATGATGTTCTTCGTCTCATCCCATTCCTTGGGCAGACCGGTCGAAGTACTGATTCCGTTGTTGCCCGGCCCGCGCCATTGCGGCCAATTCTCCTGTGCGCCAGCAAGGCACGCGATGCCGAGAACCGCAGCGGCTAAGAACAAGTGCGTCACCCCGAATCGTCTCATATTTCCTCCGTCACGGCGTAGACCGTTGGTTGTGGCGTACCCCTCGCGTCGGAGCCGAAGGGGCCGGAGCCCATTGTACTCCAAGGGGCGGGCTCGTTTCCTCTGAGTCGAGGCCGGGGGGATGTGAACCGGACGAGAATGTGATAAGCTGCGCTCGTCTGACAAGGGTGGGCCAAACCTTGAGAGGATTCTCTGCCATGACTACGAACTCACACCGAATGCATGTGCTTCTTGTCCTCATAGCAGCGGCGATGGCGGGAGCGGCGGCCGTCCAGGCGCAAGATGATCCGGCGCCCTACCAACCCGATTGGTCGTCGCTTCGTACGCACGAGGCCGCGCCGGAATGGTTCCGCGATGCCAAGTACGGCATCTACATGCACTGGGGCGTGTACTCCGTGCCGGCCTTCGGCAGCGAATGGTATCCGCGCAACATGCATCTCAAGGGCCGCGGCGAATGCAGCCACCACGCCGAGACCTACGGCGACCCCGCCGAGTTCGGTTACCACGACTTCGCGCCTATGTTTAAGGCCGAACACTTCGATCCCGAGGAATGGGCGGACCTGTTCGCGAAATCGGGCGCGCGATACGCTGGCCTCGTCGTGGAGCATCACGACGGCTTCGCCATGTGGGACAGCGACCTGACCCCTTGGAACACCATGGACACAGGACCAGAACGCGACATCGCCGGCGACCTGGCAACGGCGCTGCGTGAGCGCGACATGCGGTTCGTGGCCACGTTCCACCACGCGCGCAACAACCAGCATCTTGAGAATCACAACGGCGTCCTTGAATGGGATGGCCACTATCCTCGCGTCGAAGGATGGCCCACCGTGTCGGAGGACCCTGAACTCCGCATGCTGTATGGCAATCTCCCGCGCATCCAATTTCTCGACCTGTGGTTGGGCAAACTGGAGGAAGTGATCGACAAGTATCAGCCCGATCTCATTTGGTTCGATTCGTGGTTGGACGAGATTCCCGAGACCTACCAGATGCGGTTTGCGTCCCATTACCTGAACCGCGCCCAGGAATGGGACAAGGACGTAGTCATCACGTGCAAACAACGCGACCTCCCCTTTGAAGTGGCGGTGGAGGACTACGAGAAAGGCCGTGCCGCGGACATCACCGAGCACCCGTTCCTTACGGACGACACCATCAGCTACGGAAGCTGGTGCTATACCCAGAACCTGCGCATCAAGCCGCTCAGTGTCGTTGTACACACCTTCATCGATATTGTCAGCAAGAACGGCCAGTTGCTCCTCAACATTTCGCCGAAAGCCGACGGCACCATCCCGGACGAACAACGGTCGGTGCTTCTCGGGATTGGCGCGTGGTTGGAGCGCAACGGCGAAGCCATCTACGGGACGCGCCCGTTCATGACCTTCGGCGAAGGCCCGACCCGCATGAAGAAGAGCGGCCATTTCGTCGGCAACGTGGCGTACACGGCCGAGGACATCCGGTTCACCCGCAAGGGCAATGCGCTGTACGCCATCACCCTGGGCAAACCGGGCGACAAGGTCGCGATCAAGACCCTGGGCAAATCCGCCATGCCGGCCGTGGCCATCGACAGCGTGGCCATGCTCGGCCACAACGACGACCTCGACTGGTCCCACAAGAAGGATGCCCTGGTTATCACCGTCCCGGACGGCACGGCGGACGACCTCGCCGGGGCGTTCAAGATCGTCCTTTCGGGCACGGCCACCACCTGCTCGGGCATCGAGTTGGCCGGCGGCAAGATCGCGACAACGTTTCAATGCTTGGGCCTGTCGGACGCGGCATGGAGCGGGAAGGCCCTTCTCGAATCCAACGGGAAAGAACTCGCCCAAATCGAGTTGAGTGCCGCGCCGGGCGAGGCGCACGCATTCACGCTGGAAGCCAAGACCCCCGGCGAGGGCGCTCACAAGATTCGTGTGAAGCTCGATGGCGCCACCGTAACCGAACGCGACGTGCTGGCTCCCGTGATCCAGCTCACCCAGGGATGGCGCTTCTCCCGAGGCGACAAAGACAAGTGGAAAGATCCGAAGTTCGACGACACCGGCTGGGATCGGGTGGCGCTGCCCGAGGCCTGGGAGTCGCACTCGGATTATCAGAAGGACCCCGCCTACGGTTGGTATCGCAAGTCGTTCTACCTCCCCAAGAGTTGGAAAGGGCGCGACCTCGTGCTGCCCCTTGGGCAAATCGACGACGCGGATGTCACCTACTTCAACGGCAAGGAAATCGGCCGGTCGGGCGCATTCCCGCCCGCGTTCAAGACCGCGTTCACCGTGCAACGATCCTACCGTGTGCCTGCGTCGCTCGTACGGTTCGGAGGCGAGAACGTCATTGCTATCCGCGCGTACGACCACCAAGGCGGCGGCGGACTCCACGCAGGCGAACTCGGCCCCGTACAGGTCGCGGACTAGACCCGGCGACGGCCCGGCCGTCGACTTCTCCAAATCCGTCCTTGAAACGAGTACGCAATCTTCGCGTATGATGAATGTGATACTTGTCTATGGCGTCCGTATTCGCGGACGCGCGTATGGCCTGGATTGGCGCGCTCTGAGGGGGGCGCGCGTGATGCTGGAAGGGGGGAGAAGTACATGGAGATCCGTGTCACGACGGAACGCGACGTGGACGTCTGGCTGGCCATGCGCCGGACGCTGTGGCCCGCGACGGCGGACGTGCAGCACCGGGCCGAGATGGCCAACGTCCTGGCGGAACCGGAGGGGAGCGTCGCACTGCTATACGTAGCGGACGACGGCCGGGCGCTGGGATTCGCGGAGACGTCGTTGCGCAAATGGGCCGACGGGTGTCTGTCGTCGCCCGTTGGGTATCTGGGAGGGTGGTTCGTGGCCGAGCAAGCGCGCCGGAGGGGGATCGGTCGAGCCCTCGTCGAGGCGGCCGAAGACTGGGCGCGATCGAAAGGCTGTACGGAGATGGCGTCGGATACGGACCTCGGCAACACCGTCAGTGAAACCGCCCACAAACAGTTGGGGTACGAAATAGCCGGCCGCGCGATCTGCTTCAAGAAGCCGTTGGGGTAGGTTGCCCGCGATAGCGCCGTCCGAGACCATTGCCGCCGCGGTGTCGGCCCAACCGCCGGGACCGCGGCGGCTCGGATCGGATGGCGTCGTCCTGCCCCGCGCCGGGGGAGGTGTCGAGGCCCTCGTAGTCCTCGGACGTGCTGTAGGCGCCCGACGGAGTGGTGTCTATGGCCGCGCCGTTCCGCAACGGGTATCGTTGCCTCCCAGGCCCCCCGGGAGGCTCCGGGAACATCATCAGCGCCGCCAGAACGAAGAGGCATACGCCTACGCCCAGGAAGGCCTGGTGGAAGTTGGCGGCGCGGCCGAAATAGTCCTTGATGGCGTGCCAGTTCACCACGAGGTGGAGCAGCCCGCCCACAAGAAACAGGACGCCGAACCATTCGTGGATGTGCTTCCACTGGCGCATGTGGCCGTAGGGGCTGTAGTGAACCATCAACATCAGGCCCGTAATCGCGATGGCAATGAACGAGAACAGTACGCAACTCGATATGAACGGCCGAAACCGCCGAAGTGATGGCATTCGCATGGAACATCTCCTTATCTGGCCGTCGACCGATGCCGCATCGGCCGTGTCTGCCTACAGATAGTAGGGAGCAACCGCCGTGCCAGCCGTGTGCGCTGGATCTGGTCAAGACCTGTGCAAGACTTGCAGGGTCGGGGGATGAGCGCGCATGGGTTGCGCGGGGGGGATTCACGGCATCGAGGTATGTAGTAGCGTCTGTCCAAAGAAGGAATGGCCGGAGTGAGTGCATGAAGACAGCCGACGAGATCGACATTGTCGAAGCCTACCACGACTACGAGCCGCCCGTTCCCGTCGAGCACGTGGTGCGCGACCTGTTGCGCTGTGTGCCCGCGGAATACCTACAGGGCCTCGGGGCCGTCATACTGACCGACGCAGCCGGCAAGTCCCGGCACGAGCGACGGGCGTCGACCCACAGCCGCGGGCGGAAGGTCGGCTTGAGCGACTGCCTTGGATACTACGAGCAAGCATGGAATGGTGAGCAGGCGTCCATCACATTACATATGGATGTACTCCTACCGCGAAGCGAGAGGGGCCGCACGTGGTTTGCACGTCTGAGGGCAAAGCTCATCCGTCCGTGGTGGCTCCGGTCCCGCATCGGGCACACGCTCTACCACGAACTCGGGCACCATATTCACACGACGCAGAAGCCGGAACACCGCGAGCGCGAGAACGTGGCGGACAGTTGGAAGTGGCCGCTGTTCTTCCGCATGTTCAAACGACGCTGGTACCTGGCGGTGTTGTTCGGCTTGGGGTACGTCATGTCGTCAGCATTCTGGTTGGCCGTGCCACGGTACCTCCGGGCAATGGGCAATATGAAGCACGAGATGGCCGAAAACCGGGCCGACAGATCGCACAAGGAGGCCCGTCGAAAGTCCGAACGTCGGCACAAGAGAAAGCGCAAACATCACTGAGGCCCGCATGGTTCTATGGCGCGGACAGGCGCGTTCTGCTATCATGCGGTACCTCGCAAGCGGAGGTCGCTAGCAGACAAGCCCGATGAGGTGAAGCGATTCATGTGGCAAGCACTCGACATGTGCAGGTGTACCAACCCCAGGGACGCCGTGTGCCACTGACTTCTGGTCGTGGTCCAGCCTGACTTTCTTCCTGCGTCTTTCATCAAGGGGCTCAATCCATGCGTATCTACAACACAGTCACCAAGAATATCGAAGAATATCAGTCGATTGAACCGGGCCGCGTCCGCATGTATACCTGCGGACCCACGGTCTACTCGTACCAGCACATCGGGAACTTGCGCGCGTACTTGTTCGCCGACCTATTGAAACGCGCTCTTCAGTTCTCGGGATACCGGGTCCTCCACGCGATGAACATCACCGATGTGGGACACCTGACGGACGACGCGGACGCTGGCGATGACAAGGTCGAGATGGCCGCGCGCGAATCGGGTATGGACGCGTGGGCTCTCACCGAGAAGTACAAGGCCAAGTTCATGGAGGACTGCGCCGCCGTCAACGTGACGCCTCCCGACATCGTCTGCCGGGCAACGGACCATATTGATGAGCAGATCGATTTGCTGAAGCGTCTGGACGAGCGCGGACACACATACCGGGCCGAAGACGGTCTGTACTTTGATGCGGCCTCGTTCACGCCGGTCACCGACCTGTCCAACATGGCGGTGACTGCGTCGGATGAGCATTCACGCGTGGGTACGGAAGGGAAACGATCGGGCGCCGACTTCGCCCTGTGGAAGTTCTCGCCGCCGGACCGGAAGAGGCAGATGGAATGGCCCTCTCCGTGGGGGGCCGGATTTCCGGGATGGCACCTGGAATGCAGCGCCATGTCGATGAAGTACCTGGGCGAGACGTTCGATCTTCATACCGGCGGTGTGGATCACATCCCGGTCCACCACCCCAACGAGATCATCCAGTCCGAAGCCGCGACAGGCGTGCGGTTCGTGAACTACTGGGCTCACGGAGGCTGGCTGAGCATGGGCGACTCGGAAAAGATGTCCAAGTCCGAAGGAGGCACCCTCCTCATCGATCATCTGATTGAGCGCGGGTACGACCCGCTCGCCTTTCGCTATCTCGTTCTGACGGCGCACTATCGAAGCCCCCTCAAATTCACGTGGGAAGCGTTGGACGCCGCCGCGAGCGCATTGCGGCGGGTTCGCGAGGAGGTCGCCTGTGCTTCAAGCCAAGCCGGGTCTGTATCCGCCCCATACATGGAGCGTTTCTCCGCGGCTCTGTCGGCCGACCTGAACACGCCGGAAGCCGTCGCGGTTCTCTGGGGTCTCGTGAAGGACTCGGATGTCAATCCGCGTGACAAGGCCGCAACCATCCTCGCCATGGACACGGTCCTCGGATTGCGCGTCCAAACCAGACCGAGTCTGGGGGTCACAGACGTGCCCACGGAGGTTCTACGCCTGG
Organism: bacterium; assembly: GCA_024231375.1. The sequence goes on from JAAEQP010001135.1 coordinate 29,863, forward strand.
TTCAGAAAAGGCGCGAAGCCAAGGCACAACGAGAGTACGCCGAGGCCGATGCGCTACGCGACCGCATCGGCGATCTAGGCTTTGACGTGATGGATACTCCCGACGGTCCGGCGTTGCGGAGTCAATGAGGGAGACCTCCGATCACAAGAGTGGCGTGGCATCGTGCTCGCCCGCCGATTCCTGCAGAAGACGTGGCACGGGCTTCCAGCCCGTGATCACGGCCAGGATGGCCGTGCCACATTCGCGGTCCTCCCCCTGACCGCCCTGCCCCCCCAAAAACAGAACCCCGGCCGCGGCGACTCGCGCCACGGCCGGGGCTGTTGTTCTAACGCTTCCGCTACTTCTTGACGGTCTTCAGTTCCGCCATCAAGGCGTCGGCGTTCTTGCCGGCGATCTCGACTTTGGGGTTGTGGACCAGTTTCTGGAACTTGTATCGGACGGTCTGGGGCGGTCCGACGTGGAGTTGGAGCGCGATCAAGCCGGACCGTTCGTCCTGGGTGTCGGTCTCCAGATAGGCCACGCCGAGTTGGCCGTTGATGGCGGTCCAGATGGCCGGACCCACCGCGAGGATCTCGTACCGGTTCCACTCGCCGGGTTTGACGGCAGGTTCGGCACGGTCGGTCCAATCGAGCTTGCCTCGGCCACCCTGGTGGTACAACCGGCCCCAGACGTTCTGGCCGATGTCGCCCTGATAGCCGAAGGCCTGTTTCTTCTTGTTGATGGTCTTGGACCGGAACTGGATTCCTGAATTGGCCGTGACCGGTTCGAGCTTCACGTCGACCGCCAGGTAGAAGTCGGCGACCTCGACGTTGGACCACACATACGTGCTGTCAGGGAGCTTCTTGCCGCTGTGGCCCGTGAGGGCCCCGTCCTTGACGCGCCAGTACTTGGTCTCGCCTCCCCAACCGTCCATGTCTTTGCCGTTGAAGAACCCGGCGTCCTCGCTGGCGCTGCCGCCGAGGGTCTTGGCAATCACCGTGGCCGCTTGAAGCACTTCGGCTTTCACGGCCTCGTCGCCAAACTGAGCGAACGCCATCTCCAATGCGGCAACGGTCGGCACTTGGGCCACGCCACTCAGCACGGCCTTCTTCTCGTCCGCCGTGCCCGCCGTGGCCATCAGCGCGGCATACTGCTCCAGCAACGAACCTGCGTTCTCCTCACTCGTTTTGAGCAGCCGCACGGCCCCACGCAAGGCGAGCACCTTCACGGTGGGGTTGGGCGAAGACTTCGCCAGATCCATCACCGTGGGCAGCGCATCGGCCGTCGGCCAGCCGCACACCACGCGTTGGGCGGTCTCCTTCACCGCGGCGTCGCTTGACGAAGCGGCCGCCAGGACCTTGTCGAAGGCCTTGGGACTCGCGGTAGCACCCAGCAAGCGCAGCACCGCAAGCTTTGCCTCGCCCTTCGCGCCGTCGACGGCACCGCAGAACGCGTCCACGATAGACGCAGGCGCCGTGGCTGTAGTCAATTGCACTTCCTGACCTTCCAGCACGTTGCGCGTGGCCGTGATGCCGTTCGCGGTGAATTCGACCTGGAACCGCTTCTGGACGCCGGGTGTCGGGTCGCCGAAGTTGGCGTTGTTCCCGACCACGGAGGTCGCGCCGTTGGCGACCATCTCCCGCACCTTCTCGGTGACATCCTTGGTCTTGCCGTCAGGCAGACCGCCGTACAAGGCCTTGTGGATCTCCAGACCGGTGCTCGACCCACGTTTTGCACGAACGCAGATCGCTTCGAGCGCGCTCTCGGCAACCTGGCGTTCCTCCGCGGACGGAGCCTTGAGCAGGCCCGCCAGCAGGCGCGACGTGTCGTCCACGCCGACATGGCCTTTCAGGGCCTTCAACGCGGCCACGCGAACGCCCGCATCCGCGTCGGATTCGGCCGCTCTCATCAGTACACCGGCGGGTTCATCGATAGCGCCTTCACCAATCATGGCAACCGCCACCATACGGGCCGCGGCTTCGTTGCTCGCCAGCATGGACTCGATGGCCGCATCGCCACCTTCGACCGGGAAGTAACTCAGCGACTGCCGGGCCGCCTTGGCCAGGGCCTCGTCATCACCCCACGCCAGGGTCTGCATCACGGTCAGGGCAGGGGCGTATCCCATGCGGGTCAAGGCTTTCAACGCCGCAACGCGCACGTCCGTGGGTCCATCCTGCGCTTCGGCCAGCAGTGCGGGTCCAGCCGCTTCGCCGCCGCGCGCACCCAACACGTCAATGAGTCGAATCTTGACGTTCGCGGGCAACGGCGCCAAGGCCAGGGCCAGCGCGCCGGAGGCCGTGTCGCCACCGGGCATCTCGCGGCCGGCGCGGAGGGCCGCGTCGATCATGAGCCCGTCGCCACTCTTGAGCGCCTCCACCAGCAGTGGCGTGCCCTGCTTGGGACCACGGCTCAACGCGGCGCCACGGAGCGCGGCCGTACGCACCTCGACGGGCGCCTTCGGCACGGTACGCAGGTAGTCGTAGACCGCCATCGCTTTTTCGGGTTGCCCGTTCTTCATCGCGGCTTCCGCGCAATCGAGCAGCGCATCGCACACCACCTGCATCGTGCCGGCGGCGTCACCCACTTTGGCGGCGGCACTAATCAACGCCTGTGTCGCCTCGGGCGTGGCGAGTTGGCCCAGGGCATGAGCAGCCGCCTGTACGATGCCTGCGTCCGCATCGGACAGCAGTGCAATGAAGGTGGGGACGGCCGTCGCGTCACCGCGGGCCGCTACCGAACCGATCACGCCAATCTTGAGGTTGCCGGTGGTCGTGTCGAGGGCAGCGCGCAGGGCGTCGCCCGCCTCGGCACACGGCATGGCTTCCAACGCCAGCCGCGCCATATGGGCCATATCCTCGTCGGTTAGCAGCGCCGCCAACGCGGGCACGGCCTCGGGGCCGCCCTGCAACTGAAGTGTGCGGCAGGCTTCCGACTTGTCCCAGTGGGATGCGTCAGACTGCAACACGGCAACGGGATCGGCGTCCTGCGCCAACGCGGGCGCGACAACGGCAAGGAACAGCGCCCCTGCCAAAACAAGCGGCACAAATGCATTCCGCATGGTCGTTCGTTCTCCTTTCACATCAATTCTCATATCGTCCACGGCTCCCGTTCGGCCCGTGAGCGCAGGCGGTTCGCTTCGTCGTCGTTGACGAATGTCTCCGTCTCGGGGTCGAACTCCATGTCGCGCTCCAGCCACATGCTGATGTTGGCCGCATGCACGGTGCTCATGGAACGATGCATCACGCTCGGGTTGGCAACGGTCTCTTCGCGGGACTTTACGCAGTCGAGGAAGTTCCGCATGTGGTCCAGCGAACGTCCGGTCCGCGCCACGTACTCGCCGATCACTTCTTTGTACTCGGCCAGCAGTTCCGGTGACGACGCCTCCGGCGCGGAGTACCCGTCTGCCGCCGTGACCCAGCCCCGCTCGCCGTCGAACCGTTCGCCGCACGACCCGTGCCAGTACTTGTCGCCACGCGAGAGAATCATCTTCTGACCATTGGCCATGTGGCACACCATGCCGTCGCCGTTGTCGTTGTCGACGTACTCGTACTTCACCGGCGACGTGTCGCCCGCTTCCAGACCGGCCTGGGCCTGAGCGAACGTGTGGGCGCCCCACTCGCCGATGCAACTGGTGTGGAAATCGTAATCGCCGCGCCAACCGCCCCTCACATACGACTTGTTGTACGGACGCCACGGACACGGCCCCAACCAGATATCCCAGTCGACCTCGTCCTTTGGCGGCAGCGGCTCTTCACGCTTCCAGGTGTGCGGCATCTTTGCCGTGTCCCACGGCGCGATGTGGGCGTAGGCCGTATGCACCTTGCCCAGCCGTCCCGTACGCGCCATCTCGATGGCAAACACGTGGTTGGCCTCGCTGAGACGCTGCGTGCCGGTCTGATACACGCGACCGTAACGCCGGGCCGCCGCCACCACCGCCTGACCTTCCGCGATGGTCATGGACGATGGCTTCTCGGTATATACATCCTTGCCGGATCGCATGGCGCGCACCGACGCCTGGGCATGCCAGTGGTCGCCCGTGGCGATCAGGACCGCATCGATGTCATCCCGCTCCGCGAGGAACACGCGAAGGTCGCGATACATGGCGCAGTCTTTGTTGCCGTTGTGGTTGTCGACGAAGGCCTTCACCACCTCCCGCTGCTGCTTCTGAATGTCGCAGATGGCCAGCACCTGGGTGTCGTTGTTGCCGATCAACCAGCGTAGGTCGTGGAACCCACGGCCTCGGATGCCGATACACCCGACCGTGATGCGTTCGGAGGGAGGCGTTGCGCCGCCTCGTCCCAGAACCGAAGCAGGCACGATGTACGGGGCGGCAACCGCCCCGGCTGCCCGGGTCATGAAACCCCGGCGTGAGATCTTGTCGCTCATGCGTCTTTCTCCTGATACCATCCCCCACCCAATTGCGCGGGAGTACACGTTCAAGTCAGTAGTCCTTCGATTCTGGACTTTTCGGGTGCCTCAGGTCAAAAAGTGGGCACGATTGCCCCCGCTCGTGGTCGCTGCGTGGGTGTACGCGAAGACGGGGACAGTGGGGCTGTTGAAGAACTCGCACTCAGTCACACTTCGGTCGACCGCAGTTCGGCACCTCGTACGCCGAGAACTGGAGCGAAAACGCCGGGACTGACCCCAGCGAAGTCCGCCGTAGGCGGACGAAGACGGGTCTGTCCCTGGCCTTTTCGCGGGCTTCGTAGACAACTTGCGGACCTTTTCAACGGCTCCACAGTCCCCGTTTTCGCATGGACAATGCCGCCAGCATCCCCGTAAGCTGGTGCAGAAGGCACGACTGGGGAGGCTCAACATGACAATGCGAATGGCAGTGGCGGCGCTTGGTGCGGCGGTTGCAGTGTGCGCGATCGCTTGGCCCGCGCAGGCCGGGGAGACAGCCGTGAACGTGGTGACCTGGGCAGACCTGATCGATTCGGTGAGGGAAGACCCCGCGTATGCGGACGCGCGGGATGCGCTCGTCGCCGACGCGCGCAAACGGGCCGATCTACCCATCGTGCGGCGTGTATTTGCGCTGGAAGATGTGGGGAAACACCGGACTTGGCTCGACGGGCGCAGCAATGCCCTGGAAGACGAAATCCGCGAGACCTTCGCGTTGGCCATGTCGGATTTCTCGGCCTGCAACACGTTGGCGGGCGAACTGCCCGTCCTGGCGGCCGCCTACCGGCTCACGGGCGACGACACCCTTCGGGACCGCGTGGTGGCCCAACTCGATGAGACCGCCGCATGGTCGCCGCTCCAACGGCCGGGCTGGTCCTGCTACGCCCCAGGCCGTCGCCTCCCGGCCGACGGCAAGGACGGCAACTGGCTTGCCACGGGGTGCGGCATGCGTGCCATCGGCGATGCCCTCGACCTGATGCCGGAAGGGAGCGTTCCGCCCGAGTTGCGCGAGCGTCTCGACGCCCTGCTCCGCGCCGAGATCGATAGCATCGTGGAGGATTGGCAGGTCAAGCGTAGCTGGTTCATTCGCACCGACAATCCCATCACCAACCAGTGGGTGTTGCCGACGGAAGGTCTCGTCCGCGCATGTCTGATGCTGGGCGTCGACGACCGCCGCGAGGCGTACGAACTGGGCGTGGCCAATCTCATGAAAGCCCTGGACGCCCATGGCCCGAACGGCGAGTTCGAGGAAGGCGTCGGGTACGCCTCGTTCACGGTCACGTCGCTGGTGCATGCCGCGCACGCCATGGCCGTCTCGGGCGACCGGCGCGCACTGGACCATCCATTCCTGCAGCGATTCCCTCTGTGGCTGGTGCATCACGCCCAACCCGGCGACGCGGTGGTCAATTGTTTTGATTCAGGCGCGGGGTACGGGGCCGCAAATCGGCTGCGTCCGCTCCTGTCTCTCATGGCTGCCACCACGGCCAGCCCTGCCGCGCGTTGGGGTCTTGAGCACCTGTGCAACGGCCCTACGGACGATCTGCCCGGAGTCGCCGCGCGTGGGCTGCCACGTGTTGGCCCGGAGGCCGCACCGCCGCTGTACGCCGTATACGAGCGCGCCACCCGCGTGAATTGGCGGGATTCGTGGGACGACGCGGGGTCCGGGTTCTGGTTGCGGGGCGGACATCCCACCGATCAGCACGACCACCAGGACCGCGGGCACGTGAACTTCATCGCCAACGGCCGCCCCGTCCTCATCGAGGCGGGCACGCCCTCGTACCACAATCCGCTCATGATGACGCACTACACCACCGGGGCCGGGCATAACGTGCTCCAACTCGGCACGGAATTCCCGGAAGAGCGTGCGAATGCAGGCGAGCACGTCAAGCTGCCCGGGTGGCAACCGCGGGGCGTGGTCGCGCCCATCACAGTGACGCGACTGGACGAAACGGGTGGCGAGGCCACGGTCACTATCGCGGGAGGGTACGATAATCTCGCGGAGTGGCGCCGCACGGCCCAGTGGACCGCGTCGAAGTTGACCGTCGTCGACGAAGTGACGCTTCAGGAAGGCGCGAAGGATGTCGTCCTGTTCCGTTGGCATCTGGGAACCACCGAGAATCTCGGCGCAATCGAGGCTGACGTACACTCGGTCTCTGGCGAGTGGTCTACGGCCGCCATCAGATTCTCCGCGAACAACGCGATTGTCCACTCCTCGTGTGCCATGCCGGACAAAACCTTGCCTCGCGAAGCCGGCGATGACGCTGAACCGACGCACACCTGTATTCTCGTCCAGACAATGGGGCCGGTCAATGCACTGAGGCTGACGACGACGGTGACGGCGAAGTAACGCCGCCCCTACTCCTTGGGGCTCACGTCTTCTTCGGAGCGAAGACCAGGGACCAGGTCTTTGCGAAGACGCCAGAACCGTTTGGGGTGCGCGGGCCGAACGGCGATGAGCCGCCGGAGCCCCCACGTGAGGCGCATGGGCGCGTTGATGGCCCACCCGGACGCCTCCAGTACGGCGCTGAGGTTCCGGCGGCGCAACCGGAAGAACGCGATCAACGCCGTCGGCACGACGATGACGGTCAGGCCGACAATCACCACGGTCGCCAGCGTGCCCCAGCCCAGTTCCATTTCGTTGAACTGCTTGGCGATGAACGCGAAGGACGAACCCAACGCCGCCACGCCGACACTGCCCGCCAGGAACGCATCGCGCACACCGCCGAGTCCCCCGCTCTTGGCCTCCGGCGCCGGTGGCGCCGCGGGCGGGGCCTCGGTCGGGGCCGTGGCTGACGCCGCGATGCCTTCCTTGACCCCCGTCTCCACGGTCGCGCTGGTTTGCGCGATATGGGCCTGCACCTGCTGTTCGGCGCCGGCCGTGATTCGTTCCGCGGTGGACGAAATCTGCGCGCCAATGCGTCTGAACGGCGCGAGGATCGCCTCGCGCAGGTTCACGGGGTTCTCCACGACCTTCACGACGCGCGTGTCCCACTGCTTCCCGGCTACATCGAACAGGACCCCGCGCTTCCCGACGCCCAGGTTCGCGATTCGGCCTGTCGTGATAGGGGTCACCACGTACGAGACCGGGTCCTCGGCTCCGCCAGTGACCTCCGAATACAACAGGCACGCGCCGGACCGGATCGCCGCCGCACTGTGCGCGTCCGGATCGGCGACCCGGAAGTTCATATTGAGCACATGTCCGTCCATCACCATCCGGCCCAGTTCGAACATGGCCCGCTGGTCCGGGTGATACAGGCAGGCGAAACTCACGAAGTTGTTGCAGATGTCCATGATCCAGCGTTGAAGCAGAATCAAATATTCCAGGTCGCGTAGCGAATCCAGTTCCTTGCCCGCCGCAAGATCGGCGTCGATGAGGGCATCAAGCCGCGACTCGGCGTCGCCCTCCACGTAGGCCCGCAACACGTCGATGCCCAACCGTTCCACTTCGCCGCCCGCTTTGGCTTCCAGCCACCCCCCGAATGGCGTGAACGCCGCCTTCGCCGAGATCCATTGCGCGTGCGTGAGTTGCCTTCGGTCGAACTCGGGTCCCGCCAACACGGGCAGGATCCCTTCGGCAAGAACGGTCAATGCGTGCGCGTAGTGCGGGTTGACGCCCTCGCGCAAGGGCAACACACCCTCCGCGCGAGGCCGAGCCAACGGCGCATTCTCGAGATAGTCCTGAGCCACCGATTCCGTATCGAACGTCTGCGCGGGCCAGGCAGCCGCCTCGACCTCGCGCCCAAGCGACCGGTTCAGGTGTACCACGTCGCATTGAAGGAAGTACGCGTCAATCCGGGGTGCGAGATCGGTGAAGGCCGTGTACCGGTCGGCCGTATCCGCGCCAAAGGGCATGAGACCCGCGTCCGATCCGTCGTCCGCCCGCTCGCGCCACGCCAGGAATGCCTTGGCGTTGTCCAGGAAACCGGTCAACGACTCCTGGGTCACGCCGGGCGCGCCGTTGATGTCGTCCGCCGACCCCATGGTCGCGGCGATGTCTTCCACGAACGCGCGCAATCCGTCTTCCTCGGGCACGGACTCCACGGGGATGACGCCATCACCATTGTGGACCCCTCGCGCGAAGATGCGCGCCCGGTCGCGCACGTGGTCCAGACTCACGGCGTCCGCGCCGGATTCGCCAAGGTTGTGCAACACCCGGCGCGCGGTTTCGATCAGCCGCTGGGCTTCTTCGTCCGTGTCGTTCAACGTCTCCAGCACCAGCACGCCGGATCGCTTGGTCACGCCGTCCAAATCGCGCAGCATACGTAGAAGCCAACGCGCCGCGTACCGGATGTCGCCGCTGTGGATGCGTCCGTTCCCATCGCGGTCGAGCCGCGCGAGTACCACGGGGTCGCTTGCCAATTGGTTCACGGGGGCGCTGGTGGCCATCCAGAAGGGTTCGTCCAACTCGGCCAGCGCGGCGAGATCCGCGCCTGATTGCAGCCGGAGTTGATAGGAGCCTCCGTAGTTTTCAAAGAAGAAGCGGTGGTCCGACGTTGTAGTCATGGCAAGTCCCTGTGAGGCTTTGAGTTCCCCATGTTGAACCGATTCTGACACAGCCCCGCCCGTTTGTCCACCGGTGGCGGTCAGGCCAGCAAATCTTCCTCACCCGCGGAGCACACCAGAATCGTGGTGGGTCGCTCACAGAGAAACGGTTGGTACCGCTTGTACCAGTCCTGCTCACGGCCTTCTTCCGGCGGATCGAATCCGAGCAAGACGCAGTCCGAATTGCTGGATTCCCGGTGCAGCACGGTCTGGAAATCGTCCCCGCTCACGAACACACGCGCCGTGGCGTCCACGCGTGCCGCGTCGATGAGTTGGCGGAGATCGTCAAGCATGGGTTCTTGGGCCTCGGGTGTGTCGACCAGGCGAAGCAGCCGGATGCGCGCGTTGCTCCATTCCCAGTTGCGCGTGAGCAAGTGCGCCAGCAGCACCATAAGGCCGCCGTTCTTCATACCGCGCCACCATATGTCGATGCGCTTCCGCTTGCGGATGAGAGGACGATTTCCCCGGTGGAGCACCACGAGGCTCATCCCCAGTTCGAGCGTCATCCGGAACTTTCGCGACGCGCTGGTCGGCCGTTCATCCTGGCCCGACCACCCGAACACCGCCAGATTCGGCCGGACCGGACCCACCTGTGCCGCCTGGATGATGCTCGCCATGGCATGGTCCAGATCCTCGTCCACCATGACGATGGGGAAGGCATGCACATCTTTCTTGCGGCAGAAATCCTCAAGTTGATGGATAGCGGCCTCTCGATGCCGCCCGTACTCCTCGAACGTGCCCAGGAGAACGTTCGCCAGGTACACAATGCCGCGCCCGGCTTCCAGCCAGACCGCGTAGGTCACCAGTACCTCCCGCGACTCGGGATTCCCCGAGAACACCAGACTCGTAGGACGCCAGTTCCGAGGGGTCTCCTCCATCTCCGAGAGCCGGACCAGACTGTTCCGCAACGATTTGTACACAAACCCGCGCCGCGCGTCCCCGAAGGTGACGCGCATTTCGCGGCGCTTGATCTGCCACACCAGGACGAGCAAGATCCCGAACGCGATAAGGGCCTGCACGGGGTTGATGATGAACGCCACCACGATGCAGCCCAGTCCGCCCGCCAACGCCGTAGCCCAATGAAAGAACCGGAACCGTGGCCGGAATGAAGGATTCTGTCCCACCGCCTCGATGAAGGCCGCGATGTTCAGCATGCCGTAGGTGTAGAGGAAGAACTCGGTGATGAGACCGGCCACGATATTCAGTGCGCCGCCCTCGTTGCCCGCGGTGGCCCACAAGAGCACCAGCACCGTGAGCACGCCCGTCGCCAGCAAGGCGCGTCGAGGCTCGTCCCCCTTCGCCGACCCGGCGGCGAAGGGCCGTAAGGGCCGGACGATCCGGTCGCGGGCCACGGCCTGCAACACGCGCGGCGACCCCATATAGCTGCCGATGGCGCTGGACAAGGTGGCCGCGAACATGCCCGCCGCCACCAGGATTGATGCGCCGAACAGCGCGTTCTCGGTGAGCAGGAGATAGGGACGCGCGACGAGTTCTTCGCGCGTGAACGCGCCGCCGAACAGCACCAACTGCGCCAGATAGACGAGAAGCCCCACGCCGATGGCCGCCAGTGTGCC